>JAUVVP010000330.1 GCA_030604585.1 Planctomycetota bacterium
AGGGGTTGAAGCGCTGCAAGCGGTCCATCACCGGCGCGTATCTGCGCCGCGAGTTGCGCATCCCCGTCCCCAGCATCCGCAGGAAGCCCGGCCCCGAGAAGCTGATCCTCAAGGGCGCCCGTCAACACAACCTGAAGGACATCACCGTTGAGTTCCCGCTGGGCCTGTTGATCTGCGTGACAGGCGTCAGCGGCAGCGGCAAGAGCACCCTGGTGCGGGATACCCTTTTCGGGGCGATCCGACGGCGCAAGCCCGGCGGCTATGCCGAGGCCATCGGCGAGCACGATGAGCTGCTCAACGACGATCTGATCGATGAGGCCATCCTGGTGGACCAGGGCCCGATCGGTCTGACCCCGCGGTCCAATCCGGTCACCTACATGAAGGCCTACACCGAGATCCGGCAGTTGTTCTCTCAGACCAGGGATGCGCGCATCCGCAACCTGGCCCCCGGCGCCTTCTCCTTCAACACGCCGGGCGGGCGCTGCGAGGCGTGCGAGGGCGCCGGCAGCCTCCGAGTGGACATGCAGTTCCTGGCGGACGTTTACGTCACGTGCGAGCGTTGCGAGGGCCGCCGCTTCCGCAAGGACATCCTCAACATCAAGTACATGGGCCGTTCCATCCACGAAGTGCTGGAGATGACGGCCGAGCAGGCGATCTCCTTCTTCAGGGACCGGAAGAGGATCACCCGGCGGCTGCGCTACCTGTGCGACACGGGCCTGGGCTACATCAAGCTGGGCCAGCCGGCAACCACGCTGTCCGGCGGCGAGGCGCAGCGGCTCAAGCTGGCCGCTCACATGGCCGCCGGCAGCAAGGCCAGGCTCCTTTTCATATTCGACGAGCCCACCGTGGGCCTGCATTTCGACGACATTCGCAAACTGCTCTCCTGCTTTCAGTCTCTGGTTGACCGGGGACACACCGTCCTGGTTGTCGAGCACAACCTGGACGTGGTAAAGTATGCGGACTACGTCATAGACCTCGGTCCCGAACAGGGAGAGCTGGGCGGCGAGGTGGTCGTAGCCGGCACACCCGAGCGGGTGGCGCGGTGTAGGCGCGGTTACACCGGGCGCTTCCTGCGCGAGGTGCTGCGGCAGGACTCCGCGCCGGTTGCCCGCTGATGCGCGTCCTGCAGGCGAGCCGTTCAGAGGCGTGAGGGGTCGGGACGACACGCTCAACCTGCGCCGCTCCGTGTGGCTGAGGGGGAGGGTCGCTGCTCTTGAGAGTTGCACCGAAGAGAAAACTGCGCGACTGGCCGCTCTATGTGGCCTTGCGCAGCGTGGAGGCGCTGTTGCAGGCCGTGCCGTGGGCTACGGCGCGGCATGGGGCCAGCCTGCTGGGGGACCTGACCTATCTCTTGAACGCCAGACGGCGCAACAAGATGGCCCTGGCCAACTTGCGGCAGGCGTTCCCCTCCTTGGGTCAGAAGGACGTGAAGCTGATCCTGAAAGCCGTCTACCGGCACGTGATGGAGTCCGTCCTGGATGGGATGAACTTCGCGCGTTTCGCGGGCCGCTGGGATTCGAATGAGTTGTTCGAAGCCGTCGGATTCGACCGATTGAGGGAAGTCGCCCCAAGGACCGGCGTGATCTTCGTCTCCGGGCACTTCGGGCACTGGGAGTTGCTGGGTGCGGCGTTGCCCCTGTTGGGCTACCCTGTCTGGAGCGTGGCGCGCGGGTTCCGCAACCCCCTCATTGCCCGTCACGTGCGCGAGCTGCGCGAGAGGACCGGCCAGCGGATGCTGCACAAGCACGGCGCGCTCCGACGGGTCATTCGTTTGCTCCAGCGGGGCGAGAACGTTGGCTTCCTGATAGACCAGGACGCCCGGCGGCAGGGCATCTTCGTGGACTTCTTCGGCCGGCCGGCCGCCACCACGCCCGTTCCCGCCAGGCTTTCCATTTATACCGGCGCGCCGCTTGCCTTCGTCTATGCGGAGCGCATAGACGGGGAGCCCCGCTTCCGCCTTGTTCTCAAAGAACTCATCTTCCCGGGGCGCACCAACGATAGCCGGGGCGAGACCCGCCGCATCACGCAGCGGCTGACGAGCGACCTGGAAGAAGTGATCCGCCGGGCCCCGCAGCGGTGGCTCTGGCTTCACAGGCGCTGGAAGACTTATCCCGGCAAGTACGGCCGCGCTTGAAGCCGCCCAGCGGGGACGCGCTCCCCGATCCGCGCGCCTTTTGCCGTTGCTTTTCGGCGCTTTCCCGCTACGATATTCTGGCAAGTCGTCGGGCCTGCCCGGCCATCCCCGGAGGAAGGACTATCATGACGGAGAAGGCGGTGATCCTGGCCAGGGGTCTGGGCAGGCGCATGCAGCGCGAGGACCCCGCTGCGCCCATCGGCCGGGAGAGGGAAGCCCTGGCCGGCCAGGGCCTGAAGGCGCTGATGCCACTGGCGGGCAGGCCGTTTCTCGATTACGTGGTGGACAGTCTGCTGCGCGCGGGACTGCGGCACATCTGCTTCGTCATCGCACCTGAGGCCGACACCATGAGGGAGCACGCACGCCGGATTGAGGTGGCGGCAGGGGTGAAGATAGACTGCGCGCTCCAGGCCGAGCCGCTCGGCACGGGGGACGCCGTCCTGGCCGCCGAGGGCTTCGGGGGCGAGGACACCTTCATCCTGGCCAACGGCGACAACCTCTATCCGGAAGCGGCGCTGAAGCGGCTGGCCGGCCTGTCGGACCGCAACTGCTGGCTGGCGGCATTCGAAAGAGATGCACTGGTGCGCCACGGCAACATCGCCCCCGAGCGCGTGAAGGACTTCGCCGTCGTGACCGCCTCCGAGGACGGGGAACTGCTCGGGATCGTCGAGAAGCCCCCCGACCCCGAGCAATACCGCAGGGACGGCCGCCTGTGGCTGAGCATGAACCTGTATCGGTTCACGCCCGACATCTTCGGCTTCTGCCGCAGCATCAGCCCTGACCCGCAGCGCGGCGAGCTGGAGCTGACGGCCGCCGTGGCCGACCTGCTGGCATCGGGCAAGAGGGACTTCCGGGTCCTGTTCTGCGAGGGCGGGGTCTTCGACCTGACCAGTCGAGCCGATATCGTCGGGGCTGAGAAGGCCCTGAAAGGCAGGCGGCTCTGCTTCTGAGTTCAGCGGGAGGGCGGCGCGCCTTGGCGCGGTATGGTATCGAGTTCCCGGCCGCTGCCGGGGGGACACAAGCACAGCACATTGGAGACGTTCGCGGCAACGGAAAGGTCGGCACGTATATGTGGAACACGACACCATGAGCAACGGCGACCTCCATATCCATACCAACGTGAGCGACGGGATGCTGTCGCCTGAGGAGGTGGCGCATCGGGCCGTTGCCGCCTCGCTGGGCTTCATCTCGGTCACGGATCACAACTCCCTGGGCGGGCTGCGTCGGGCCGGGCAGGCGCTGTCGCAGGACCGGGTGCGGTTCATCACCGGCGGGGCTCGAAACGGCTCATTCTGACGAAGGCGCGGGCGTTCTCCCCCAGATACCGGCCGAACGCCTGGTTCAGGTCCACCACCACGCCCATGCTGACAAGCTCCTGGGCCAGCAGGGGTCGCCCGGCGTAGCCCTCCTCGTCCTCCAGGGACAGGGACGGGAGGTGAACGTCCAGGCCGTCGTACTGCAACCGGCGGACCATTTCCCGGAGCTGCTCTTTCTTGCAGCGGTTTATCTCCCGGCAGACCTCCTTCAGTTCCTCACAGTCCGGGTCTATGCTGTAGCCGAGCAGGTGTATTTCGCGTTCATCTTCCGGCTGCGCGGTCAGTTCCACGCCGCTGATGAACCGCACTCGGTCATGCGGCAGCGCCTGCCCGGCCCGACGCAGGCCGCCCAGGGAGTTGTGATCCGTGACCGAGATGAAGCCCAGCGAGGCGGCG
>JAUVVP010000462.1 GCA_030604585.1 Planctomycetota bacterium
GGCGACACACCGACCGCCGTCAATCTGGCCAGCACGAAGTGGATCGTCGAGAACGTGCGGACCGCCCTCGACATGGGCGACGTCATCATCGAGGCCGAGTTCTCCGCCACCGGCAGCAGCGGCGAGGAGGAGGCGTATCCCTACTGGCCCGGCCCATATGCTCCCGACGGCGCGCCCACGATGACCGACGAGGAGCAGGAGACGTTCGTGAAGCACATCACCACCTTCGTGCAGAAGACGAACGCCGACGCAATCGCCTACGAGGTGGGCAGTAAGCATGCGGCCAAGGCCGGCGAGACCTTCGCCATTGACGTGGGCAAGCTGAAGACCGTCCAGCCGGCGCTGCGCGAGCTGATGGGGCGCAGGATCCCCTACGCCGGCCACGGGGGAACGGGCTTCAAGTGGGAAGGCAACCTGATCGGGCCCGTCTGTAAGCGCAACATCAACACGCAGCACCTCTACGAAGGCACGATGTCCCAGGTCCGCTGGGTTGATAAGTACCGCGAAGGCATCGAGAACCGGGAGAAGAACGCCATCGGCCGCGGGCGGAAGGTGGCCGAGGTACAGGCCGCAGCCGAGAGCGCCATCGAGCTGCTCAAGAGCTGCCAGTCCTGGCAGAAGGGGCCGCAGTTCCGCCGGATTCTCGAGGGGATCGGGGCGCGAGCGGTCGTGTTCCGCGACTCGGCCGCGAAGGAATAAGCCGCAGCTCAAAGCGCCGAACAGGGGCGTCGCAAGGAGACCTTTCTCGATGCACGTCCCGCTCAATCCAGGGCCAGCACGACCGAGGCGGGCTCTTCAGCAGTGTGGTCAAAGCAGATGGATTCGCCCGTCTCTGCGTCCCTGAGCGAATAGCTGCCGTGGAACGCCCTCAGCGACGCCTCCCCGTCGGCGCCGGTGGTGAACTCGGCGTTGGTTCGCCATTCCTTCATTACGAGTTCCAGCAGGCGTTCGTAGGCCGGCTTGGGGCTCATGTCCCTGCGGATCAAGCCCGAGGGAGCGTTCATCCAGCGGCCGTCCGCCAGGTCCCACCACGTGATGGCCTCCACGGCCGGGTGGCTGAACAGGATGGTGTAGAGCTTCTCTACATAGTGGAGCTGCTTTTCCTCGCCCTCCGGCGTGCTGGGCCAGTCGTCGGGCCGATACTTCCCCACGATCTCGCTTTGGGGGATGTAGGCGCCGCTCAGGACGGACAGCTCGGTGAAGTGCAGGGGCAGGCCGAACCGGGCGTAGGTCTCGGGCACCTCCCAGGCGCGCTCCAGCGGCCATTCTCCCGAGTGCATGTGGCTCTGGATGCCGATGACGTCGGGCCTGCGCTCGCCGGCCATGAGGCCTTCGATCTGTGCCTCGAAGTCGGCCGAGATGTTGTAGTCGTTCAGGACCAGTGTGGCGTCCGGCCCGGCCGAACGCGCCCAGCGGATGGATTCGGCGGCTATCTCGACCATGCCGACCTCCCGCGCCCATCCGCCGACGCCGTTGTCGAAACGCTCCGACGTGGTTGACTCGTTGATGACGTCCCACATGTCAACCAGCCCCCGGAAGCTGCCGACGACCTCTTCGACCCGGGTCTCCAGCAGTTGCAGGGCCGGCGTCTCCTGGCGGTCCGCCCAGGCGGGGTAGACCTCGTGCCAGACCAGCGGATGCCCCTTGGTGCGGATGCCGTGCTCGGCGCACCAGGCCGCCATGGCCTTCAGCCGCTCCTGCTGCGTCTTGCCCGGCTCGGGCTCATACTGGCCCCAGTAGAAGGGGAGGGTGCCGTAGTTGAGCAGGTCGCAGAACCGCCTGCGGTAGAGCTGCTGATCCTCGCTCTCATCGCCCGGCTTCAGGTTGAAGATGTTGCAGCCGAACAGGAATGCGCTTTCTTCCTGTTGCAGGAGGACCCTCCGCCCGGGCAGCCCGGTTCCGTCGGGGCCGCTGACCCGGACGGCCAGCTCGCCTGTTCGGCAGTGCTCGATCCGATCCCGCGCGCCCGCCAGTGCTGCATCCGCGTCGCCCACCGTCTTGCCTCCTCAGCTCCGAAAGCCTTGGTGTCATCCAGTGAAGCCGCGATGGTAGTGCAAGGGACGCGCCAGTTCAACGACGGACGGTAGCACTCCGCCGACCCGGCAGGGGCCTTGCATTGGGGCTCCCGGCGCCCCTACACTACTGCGAGGGCGGAGCCGCCAAAGGGGAGGATGCTGATGGCCCGGAGCACGATCACGGCGAATGGCATCCAGCGGCTCGCGTGCCTACTGGCGCTGACGATGCTTGCGGTGGGCGCCGGTGGGGCAGGGGGGTGTGCGCTGCTGGCGCCGCAGCCCGGTCCGCAGGTGCGCACCGCCGCCGGCGAGGTGCGGATGGACTGGCGCAGCCGCCGCAATCTGCGTGTGCTGCAGCATCGGTACTGGCGCCAGGCGCGCGGTCATCTGGCGGTCGCCGTGGAATTCGAGAACTTCTCGGCCGAGGTCTACGTCGCCGACCTCCAGGTAAGGTTCTCCGATGCGCACGGTGTGCTCGACAGGTGGTCCCAGCAGACCCAGGAACGCCGCTTCCCTCCGGGCAGGACCGCCCTGGAATGGACTTCCTACACACCGGAGGCGGCCGGCTACGTCGTTGAGGTGCGCAGCGCCCGGCTGCTGCAATGGTGAGGGGCCCCGCTTAGGGGCTATTGCGAAACCCCGTTCGTGACGAGGACGAGCGAGAAGCCCGAGGGCAAGGCGGCAGGCGCAAAACGCCGGAAGCGTGGCTGAAGCCACGTTGAGGACGTTTTGCGCCGACAACACA
>JAUVVP010000379.1 GCA_030604585.1 Planctomycetota bacterium
AATAAATACCCCCTCCCCCACTCCATGTTCCGCCCACAGCCGAGTTCCCAGTGATCCTGTTCTTCGTGATTGTTGGGGAGGACGACGTACAGCAGATGCCCCCGCCGTTGATGGCCCTGCCGTTGGTGACAGTGAAGCCGGTCAGGATCGAACCCGCACCCTCGCCGCTGCTGAACGTGACCACGCTGCCAGCCTGGTTCCCGTCGATGATCGTAGCGTCCCGTACGGCCGGATCATCGGGATTCGTACTCGTGACCGTTATGGCCTTGCCGTTGAAGTTGATGTTCTCCACGTGCGTGCCGGGCTGCACCAGCACCGTGTCCCCATTGGCAGCCGCGTCTATGGCGGCCTGGATCGTGGCGTAGTCAGCCGGCACATTCCGAACGGCGCCGAACGCAGGGCTTGCCGACAGGACAAGCAGCGCCACTCCGCACAAGACCCCGTACGCAGTCAGGCGTGAGGCGTTCCGGCGCCGGCACGCTCCACTCCTCACGAGACATTCAGAACGTCTCCGTTGTCCAACCATTTCCGCCCCTCCTTCCCGTGTTCACATGCTGTGGGGAGAACTCAACAGGTTCCGCACATGGAACGTAGAGCGATCCGGACCCGAACCACGGCGGAGGCCTGCAAAATGCTGCTGACTCATCCCGTGCTCCCGCTGCAGACCCCCTTGGATGACAACGTGTTAGGGACAAGGTTGCGCAAACTTTATGCCGGTTGCCCCTTCCCAGGGCGTAAACACCTCTTAGGCCGCCTGGACGGCCAGAATGGGCGGCACAGGGGAGTTCAGGCGAACGCCTCTCTCCAAGGATGCCGACGGATGTTCACGTTCGACAACGCGTGTCCAAGATCCCCAACACGCCTGGGCTTCGGTGGCCATGTTTGTCCGGGCGCAGTTGTTGACGCTCCGGAGGCCCTGTGCTGTAAGCACCACACTTCCTGCAGGTGGCTTAGCTCACACGCGCCCGGCTGGGCCTGCGCCCGAGGGCCGAACCCGCCGGCGAGGCCGGGAGGGCGGCTTACTCGGCGGTGCCGGGCCGGGTTGGCCTCAGCCGCGGCAGCAGCCTTCCGTAGGACAGCTTGTCCGAGAGCCATGGCGCGGCAAAGATGAACAGCAGGCCGACTGCTCCGCTCAGACGCGGGCCGCCGCTCGGCTCGGCCAGGAAAAACACGCGACCGATCCACCACAGCGTGGCCGCCCCGTCTGTGAGGACGAACCAGAAGCCGAGCAGGACAATCCAGGGCCGAAGGACCGATGCCCGCCACAGCGGTGAGACCGGCTGCTGCGCCACGCTGCGTCGGCAGAGCAGCCAGGCCAGGTCGCTCCTGAAAGAGCAGCATACCGGCCGCCGCCACTCCTGCCGGCAGGTAGTGGCCGATCCGCCACGCGCCGAGCACACCCGCCGAAGGCAGCGCTTCCCAAAGCTTCGCCGTCGCCACCCACGTGAAGCAGTTTGTCACGGTCAGCAGCGCAACGACCGTGATGCCGACCTCGGCCACGATGAGGGCGGCGCCGGACGGACCGTCCTGCTGCTCGGCCGACTCCCGCGACCAGAGCCACGCGCCCAGCCGCCAGCCGTACCGCCCTGCCAGCGCGAAGGCTGCGAGCGCCACAACCGCCGGCACGACCGCCAAGTGCGCGAGCGCCCCCAGGGCCTCCGTCCCGCGCCAGGCGAACAGGGGCGAACGGACCAGGTACCCGAGGTGGTAGACAAACAGATAGGCAACGCTGACGAAGATGGCCAGCGTGAGATAAGTCCTGCCGCTCAGTTGGACGCGAGGTAGACTGCGCTCCTCTGCCGGTCCGCGCGGCCCGCCGAGCCAGGCGCCGAGTCTCCCCGCGTAGAAGGCAACGATGGCCACCAGAATGAACCCAGCCGATTCGATCAGCAGATTATTCACGAACAGGCCCCTGACCATAGCGATCAGCTCGAGCGCGGCCGCTTCCTGCGTAAGCATCAGCGACACCGTGGAGGCGATAAACGAAATCCTCCTCAGAGCGAAGTAGGTGCAGAGCATCGCGATGCCCAGCGCGAGCATGGCAGGCTGACCCGCTTCATGCCGACCGGGCACGGCGACTCGCCGGTAAAGAACCGACGCGGGAAGGCGCGGCCAGGCGACGAACAAGAGCACGATGGCGCCCACGGGGGCAAACGACATGAGATGCGGGACCTCGGAGGAGTGCACCAGGGCCAGGGCCAGAGCGACGACCATCCCGAAGAGCCAGTAGACGCCAAGCACCACAAGGCCGATGCGGAGCAACTCCTGAGGGAGGGGTTCGGGGCCCGTCTCCGACGGCTTCAAGAGCCGGCTCGAAATGGGCCGGGCAAAACCTATCAGCAGGGCGCCGCCGAGCAGGAACGCGCCCGGCATGCCGAGCTGCGTGGCCGCCGCAGTCGCCAGGTAGCCGGGAGACCCACCCCCCTGCCCGCGCAGCGAGTCCACCAGGAATTCAAAGAAACTGTAGACCCAGCCCAGATAGCATAGCGCACGGGTGATCAGCACGAGCCCGGCGACCTTGAAGGCCAACGTCGCTCTGTCCTGGCTCGTCATGGCCCGGAAACCCCTCCTCGGTCTGCGTCGCACTGCGGGCCCCTTCGGCCCCCGCTGCTCGGCTCTACAGCCACTCCTCGCCCGTGCTGGATATGACGATGTGGCGGCGCCAGCTCGGCGAGGTCTGGGGGAAATCGGTCCGGCAGTGCACGCCGCGGGATTCCTCGCGCTGCCGCGCGCTCATAGTCACGAGCCGCGCCACGGTCAGCATGTTCTGGAGTTCCCAGCCCTGCGGCTCGTCGAACTCCTTGTCCATCACGTAGCGGCACCAGAACGTGATCATCTCGAGCCCCTCGTCCAGCTCCCTGCCGCTGCGTATAATGCCGGCGTCCCGCCACAGGAGGCTCCTGAGCGAGTTCTCGACGTCGGTCAGGTTCAGGTTGCCGTAAGCCGGTTCCTGGGGCAGGCCCTGGAGCGCGTGCACGGAGAGCGGCTCGGCCATCTCCTTCAGGCCCGCGGTTGCCGTCTCGGCGCAGCGCCGCCCGAAGACCAGGCCCTCCAGCAGCGAGTTGCTGCCCAGGCGGTTGGCCCCGTGCAGGCCGGTGCAGGCCACCTCGCCGCAGGCGAGCAGGTTGGCGATGTCGGTCCGCCCGTCCAGGTCCGTCCGCACGCCGCCGATCATGTAGTGGGCCGCCGGGCGAACCGGTATGAGGTCCTCCGCCGGGTCAAGGCCGAAGCGGCGGCAGAGGCCCGTGATGGTCGGGAACCTGGTCTCCAGGTACTGCGACGACTTGCTGCGCACGTCCAGGTAGACGTTGGTGTGCTGCGTGCGGTGCATCTCTTCGATGATGCTGCGGCTGACGATGTCGCGGGGAGCCAGCTCGCCGGCCGG
>JAUVVP010000112.1 GCA_030604585.1 Planctomycetota bacterium
CGATGGACTTCGACCGGCCGGGCCCCCTCGGGCGGCGCTGCGTCCGCACGCACGTGCCTCACGATGCGGACAGGGCGTGGATTGGATGGCGGCAGGACGTGCCGGTCGAGCCCAGCAAGACCTACCTCTACGCCGCGTGGGTCAAGTGCCGCGACCTGCGCGGCGGTTCCGTTCAGCTCTACGCCCATTACCGGAACGCCGACGGCGAGCTATGCGCTACGAAGAAGCACACCGGCGCCGGACCCGCTATCAGCGGCTCGACGGACTGGACGCTGATGTCCGGCACGTTCATCATGCCGGATGACATCGCGACCTTCCAGCTCCACCTGACGATGAACGCGACGGGCACGGTGTGGCATGACGGCGTGCTGCTGGCGGAGGTCGCGCCGGCCGCCGTGGGCCGGCTGGAGGCGCGCGGGGGTGAGGAGGCGGAGGGCCTGGCCGTCTGGCCGGTCAACGCGCTCGTCAAGGTGTTCCGGGAGGACGTGCCGCCGCGTGAGGTCGGGCCGGCGCGCATCTCGGCGGCCCGGACCGAGAAGGAGCCGCTCCAGCTCGCGGTCCGCAGCGCCGAGGACGTCAAGGGCGTGCGCATCGAAGTTGACCCGCCCGTCAATGCCCGCGGCCAGGCCCTGACCGACGTCGAAGTGGCGGTGGTCGGCTACGTGCCGATTGATCACAAGACCAACTACTACTCCACCGACGTGCCCGAGTGGCACCGCAAGTACCCGACGGCTCCCGGCGCATCGGACGGCTGGGCGGGGATGTGGCCCGACCCGCTGCTGCCGCGCAGCACCTTCGACCTGGCCGCCCACGCGACGCAGCCGGTCTGGATCACCCTCGGCATCCCGAAGGACGCGGCAGCGGGCGATTACATCGGCAAGGTCAGGCTGCTGAAGGAGGGCGTCGCGCTGAAAGAGGTCCCCTTCACCGTGCACGTGTGGGACTTCACGCTGCCGGATGAGAACCACCTGGCAGCCGTCTACGACCTGCGGCTCGGCGGCCGATGGAGCCTGCCGGGTCAGGACCCGCGCGAGGCGCGCGAACGGTTCTGGCGCTTCATGGCCGAGCGCCGCGTCTGCCCCGACCGAATCCATCCGGACCCCGTCATAAGGTACGAGAACGGCGAGGTGGTCGCCGACTTTACGGAGTTCGATGAGGCGGCCGAGTACTACTTCAGCGAACTGAAGATGCCCGTCACCTACACGCCGGGATACTTCTATCTGTTCGGCTGGGGGCATCCGCCGGGCGCGAAGTTCGGCGAGGAGCCGTACGAGGGCGGCTACCCCTACGAAGCCGTTGACCGCAGCCGGCTCCGGCCCGAGTTCAAGCGGGCCTATCAGGCCTGTCTGAAGGCCTACTGGGACCACATGAAGGAGAAGGGCTGGGCCGACAGGTGCGTCCTCTACATCTCTGATGAGCCCCACTTCCGGCACCCCCACATCCAGGAGCAGATGAAGGCCCTGTGCGAGATGGTCCACGAGGTGGACCCCGCCATTCCGATCTACAGCAGCACGTGGCATCACCTGCCGGAGTGGGACGGCTACCTCGACGTGTGGGGCATCGGCCACTACGGCGTCGTGCCACCTGACAAGATGGGCGAACTGCGCGAGGCCGGCGACCGGCTCTGGTTCACCACGGACGGCCACATGTGCACCGACACGCCCTACTGCGCCATCGAGCGGCTGCTGCCGCATTACTGCTTCCAGTACGGCGTGGAAGCCTATGAGTTCTGGGGCATCTCGTGGCTGACCTACGACCCCTACGAGTTCGGCTGGCACAGCTACATCCGCCAGAGCGACCAGCCGGGCCAGTCACGGTGGGTGCGCTACCCGAACGGGGACGGTTTCCTGGCCTATCCCGGCGGGCCGGTAGGCCACGACGGTCCGGTCAGTTCCGTGCGCCTGGAGCAGGCCAGGGAGGGCATGGAGGACTACGAGTACCTGCACCTGCTGCGCAGCCTGGTGGCCGAAGCAAAAGCGGCGGGCAGAGACACCGACGAGGGGCAGCGCGCGCTCGAGCTGGCGGCCGGGCTGGTGACCATCCCGAACGCCGGCGGCCGCTACTCGACCCGGATCCTTTCCGATCCGGACGCCGTCCTGCAAGTGAGGGAATCCGTGGCGGCGGCCATCGAGCGCTACATGAGGTGAGGATGACAGGCCAACACCTGGAAGGGCTGATCGCGGCGCCGCCGACCCCCATGCGGGCGGACGGCAGCCTGGACCTGGACACCATTGACGCGCTGCTCCGCATGCTAACGGCCAACGGAGTCAGGGGCGCGTTCGTATGCGGCACGACGGGGGAGAGCCTGTCGCTGGCCGTGGCGGAGCGGCTCCGCATCTCCGAGCGATGGGTGGCCGCGGCCGAAGGAGACTTCGCCGTCATCGTGCACGTGGGCCACAACTGCCTCCCGTACTGCAAAGAGCTGGCCGCGCACGCACAGCAGACAGGCGCCCATGCGATCGGCCTGATGGCGCCCAGCTTCTTCAGGCCGGCGTGCGTCGAGGACCTGGTCGCCTTCTGCGCGGAGGTGGCCGAGGCGGCGCCCGCACTGCCATTCTACTACTACCACATACCGGCCATGACCGGGGTGACGATACCGGCCGCCGAGTTCCTGGTCGCCGCGGCGGACCGCATCCCGACCCTGGCCGGCGCCAAGTTCACTGCCGATGACCTGATGGACTTCGGCCGGTGTCTGGCGTTGGAGGACGGCCGGTTCAACATGCTGTTCGGGCGCGATGAGTTCCTGCTGGCCGCGCTGGCGCTGGGAGTGCGCGGCGCCGTGGGGACGACTTATACCTTCGCCGCCCCGCTCTACCGGTGCATCATGGAGGCCTATGAGGCCGGGGACATGGCCGCGGCGCAGCAGGAGCAGTCACGCGCACGCGAGATGGTGGCCATCCTCTGCCGCTCCGGCGGCGTGGCGGCCGTGAAGCCGGTAATGAAGATGATAGGCCTTGACTGCGGCCCGCCGCGCCTCCCCCTGCCCACGCTCGACGAGTCGCAGTGCCGCAAGCTGCGGGAGGAGCTGGACGCCATTGGCTTTTCCGACTTCTGCTGCCGGATGTGAGGAGGGCACGGCCATGGACTCCACGCTTCCAATGATGGTGGTCATGGCGGCCGCGCTGCTGGCGAGTACTATATCCGGATAGGGGACAGGCCCCCAGGAGTAGGCTCTCACGAGTATAGAGTCGAGTTAGATGGTGCTACCGGCACGTGGACTGCCTATTACAATCGCAGGGCTTGGGACGATTGGCAGCACAATAACTGGCAGGGGCAGACGGGAGACCGTGTAGACTATACTGGGCAGATTCATGTTAAGGAGAGCGACATGCCGGGGACTGCAGCGGAGAAGTGCCATTTCACCTCCCGCCGGTACCGAACAGCTGGCGGCAGTTTCGTCGATGCTGGGCTCACAGCCGGCGACCTCGCGAGCTCAGACAGAAACGAATGGGATTACGATTATGTCAGTGGTACAGCGCTCAGCATATGGGACAGGAAACCACTGGCGTAATGCGTGACGTGTTCTTCGGCTGGACGATCTGGACACGTGGTTCGACCCGGATCGGGATGAGAGCCTGGGCGGTCGGCTCCAGGTAGACGAAGGGAGCGGAGACTATGAAGGTGTATGCCACGATACTCACAGGCATAGTCTGCTGGTTCATTCTCGCTGGGTGTGTGGAAAGGCGTTCCTGTCCAGGGGACAAGAGTGTGGGGACGAGAGAAGGGATGGAATGGACAGAAGAGAAGGCGGTTGAACGTGTCTTGCAGACTCTGGGGATACCGAGGGAGGGCGTTACCGTCGTCGCTTCTCAAGTCACTCTGCCCGAGCGGGTATTGCCCGACATCAGGGCACCCCGGGGCAGGAAGGCGTGGTGTGTGCGCCTGGATGGTGTCGCCCTCACAGGAAAGGACGGCGCGCGTACGGTGACTAACCCATATGTTCGAAGTCTCACCGTCACCTTATCTGTCGCGACTGGTCAAGTGATAGAGGTCCGCTCTCCCGAGCCCGAGGGGGATCCGACGATATGGTCGTTTCCGTCTGTGGAGATTTATGAACAGCAGTTGCGTCAGACTTCTACTTCGTTTGTGGGATTGCCCAAAGCCCCACCGGCCGTCACTTTCCTGGATGCGATACAGAAGGCGACCGGGGGTTTCCATCAAGCCAGGCAGATCATCGCTTACTATGTTGTTGAGAGACGCACTCTGCCGACGGTTCAGGAAAGGCGTGTCTGGATGATCCACCTATGGGGGATACCACCTTTTCCTCCGAGGGGAGGGCCTGAGGAGTTGGTTCCGGTTCACTTCAGGAATCACCTTCGCAGCCCCATCGGTGCCGAGACAGGCGGCTGGTATGGCGCGGACACGATCCCCCAACCTCTGGAGCCGTAATGCGCCGCCTTTTGCAGTGGTGGCACAATGAGAAGCGACATTCGCTGTCTCGGGCCGGGAAACTGTGCACTTTAACGTGACTGACGGCATCGTTGTCACAAAGGAACAAGCCATAGAATGGACCTGCAAGGGGATCGGTAAGGTGAGCGACAGGGGAATCCTGCGGATATACTCGGAGTGGAAGGGGATCACGGATCAGGTTGACCGTTCATGGATTACGGTTCAACTTGCTCTGTTGAAAACACATCGGATGTTTGGTGATCATCAAGTTATGGGTGAGGATCTTGAGCTGGATCTCCCAGCGCTGAGCCCGCCGCCCCCAGGGGCAACCTCATCGCCCGCAACGTGCGCTGGGGCGGCACCTGGGATGACATCGAGGAGAAGGCCCGCCCCTACCTGACCATGACGGACAACCTGCTCGACGTGGACCCGCGCTTCGTGGACGCCGCGAACATGAACTTCCAACTGCGGGACGACTCGCCCGCCTACGAGATGGGCTTCAAGCGCATCCCCTTTGAAGAGATCGGCCTCTATCAGGACGAGTTGCGGGCATCGTGGCCGGTGAGGCACAGCGTTCATGAGCACTCGGCGGTCCCGGTTCCCGTGCCGGCCCCGAAGCCGGCGCCCAGGGTGCGGCGCGGCCCGCCGCCGGTGTTCGAAGTGCAGCGGGCGGCGGGGCCGACAGAGGTTGACGGGAGGCTTGACGCCGGCGAGTGGGGCGGCCTTGATCCTGCCGAGGCAATGGTGATCGGACAGGGCGTCCAAGGGGAAGACGCGGCGCCGAAAAGCCGGGCCTGGCTGCGCTACGACGACGCTGCGCTGCTGGTGGCCTTCGACAACGCGGTGGAGGCGTCGGCCCCGCTGCGGCGCGGCAACACGTGGGCCCGGGACGATGCCGTCGAGGTGGCGGTGCGCAACACCGCGGCCGGAGACGATGCGCCGACCCTCGTGCTGCGCGGATTCCCGTCGGGTCACTGGCTCAGCAGTGACGAGGCGGGAGCGCCGCCCGAGGCGGTGAGGCGAGCGGCCGAGGGAGTCCAGTACGCCGCCCGGGCGGTGGACGCGGGCCGTTGGACGGCGGAGTGGCGCATACCGTTCAAGTCGCTCGGCATAGACCCGGCCAGGCAGCGGCGCTTCGCCTTCAACCTGACGGTCCGCAAGACCGCCAGGCCGCTCTGGCTGATGTGGCAGGGGACCGGCGCCCAGTCGTGGCGCCTGGACCGGGCCGGCATCATCGAGCTGGCCGGCGATTAGGTAAGCGTTTTCGCGCCGGCAGGGACAAGGCGCGCTGCGTCCTGCGCGTCGGCAAGGACATCATCAACGAGGAGTGCATCGCCATGACCGTGACCTGCATAGCCGTGCTCGTCTTCATCGTTTTGGGTCTGCTGTTTGCTGATGGCTCGGCGGCCTCCGGCCAACCGGCGAAAGGTTGCCTGCGCGTTCATCCCGCCAACCCGCGCTACTTCGCGGACGCTGCGGGCAGGGCCGTTTACCTGACCGGTTTCCACACTTGGATGAGCCTCCAGGATTGGGGCGGCTCCGACCCGCCCGAGCCCTTCGACTACGGGGCCTACCTGGACATGCTGCAAGAGCACAACGTCAACTTCATCCGGCTGTGGCGGTGGGAGATGCCGCGGTTCCAGTACTCCGGCTGGTCTGATTACTACTGTGCGCCCCATCCGTGGGAACGCCGGGGACCGGGGGAGGCGCTGGACGGCAAGCCGAAGTTCGACCTGACCCGGTTCGATGGCGCCTACTTCGAACGCCTGCGCGGACGCGTCGCCGAGGCCGCAAAGCGCGGCATTTACGTCTCCGTCATGCTGTTCGAAGGGCATTGCATGCAGTTCGCCGAGCAGGGATGGCAGTCGCACCCGTTCCTTGCGGAGAACAACGTCAACGACATGAACGCCTATGCCGTCGCCGCCGGCCGGGCGCTCGGGCTCTACACCCTCGAAACTCCGGAAGTGACGGCGCTGCAAGAAGCCTACGTGAGGAAAGTGATAGATACCGTCAACGACCTGGACAACGTGCTCTACGAGGTCTCCAACGAAGCCGGGCCCTACTCGACGCAATGGCAGTATCACATGATCCGCTTCATTCGGGACTGCGAGGCGAGCAAGCCCAGGCAACATCCCGTGGGCATGACGTTTCAGTTCGAGGGGGGCAC
>JAUVVP010000490.1 GCA_030604585.1 Planctomycetota bacterium
CGAACTGGAGCGGCTCAACCTGACGCTGATGGAGGGCGAGCACAGAACCGTGTTCCTGGTGGTCAAGGCGCTTCGGCAGATCGAGAAGCTGCGCCTCACCCTTGCGGGCGTCGGGCCGGAGGGCGGCCCGCAGCCCATCCCGCCGGCCGCCGTCTACCTGTGGCAGGCCCTGGAGCCGGGCAACGCGCCCGCCTACCTGACCCCGCTGAGCGAACTGTCCCTCATGACGGGCCAGACGGCCTCGCTTGCGCTCACAGCGGACGCCTCGCAGCTTACGGCCGGCGCCTACGCGGGCCGCCTCGTGGCCGGCGCGGACGGCGCACTGCGCCAGGTGCCCGTCTCTCTGCGCGTCCTGAGCGTCCCTGCGCCGCGTTCCGACGGCTTCGGGCTCTGGTATGTGGGCGAGGAGACGGCCGGGCCGCTGCCGGAACCCGTCGCAGCGAAGCTGGCCGACTACGGAGTCACCGCCCTGACGGCCCTGCTCCCCCGCGCAGAGGACGGCCGACGGGCGAAGGCCGCAGCTCGGCAGGCCGCACGCAGGGGTCTGACGCTGCTTTCGTTCGGCGCGGGCGAAGGGGCGCTGCCGCCTGCGGTCGGGCCGCCGGGCAAGTTGCTGTTGCCCTATCCGGACCCGGTATGGCTGCTGCGTGCCGGTGGCGCCGGGCCGACTGCCGTGCGCGCCGCCGTTGAGGCGGGCTACGCACCGGCCCTGCTTTGCGAGCGGCTCAGTTCCGTGCCCCGGGAGCTGCTGTCCCGGGATTCCGCCTTCCCCTTCTGGCTGGTCGAGGACGGGTGCGAGCCGGGCCGGGTCGCTCAGATGGTGCGGTCAGGAGAGCTGCGGGGGTCGGAAGCCATCTGGCTCTTCCTGGACCTGAGGGGGGCGGACTGGCGTCGGGCCGCCACCGAAGTGCGCAGCGCGTTCTGGGCCGCCGCCTGGCAGGGACTGGCCGGCGCGGCGGTCCGGCTGCCGCCGCCGCCGGGCGAAGTGGACCGGCAACTGGTCCTCTGGCACATCGTGCGGGATGCGCGCCGGGAAGTCGCCCTCTGGCGCCATGCCCGCCGGCTGATGAGCGCCACACTGGATGCGCCCGCAGCAGCGGCCCGAACACTGCCCCGCCTGGCCGAGCTGGCCGGCATCGTGGGCACATCCGACGCTTACCAGCTCGTGCTCAGGGCGCAGCGCAGGCCGTTCCGCAGCCTCTATCGGGTCAGTCCCCCGGCGGGCCGACGTGACCTGAGCATCGGCGATTTCGCCGCCGCTCACAGCAAGGTGCTGGAGCTGGCCGGCCGGGCCGCCCCGGCGCCCACGACTGCGCGGCCGCCTCGGTTCTACTGGCACGGCATCCCGCTGACCGAAGGCCGCCGGGTGTGCTGGGCCATCGTGGCCTCGGACGGCGAAGGGGTCTGGCAGACGGCGGTTGCCTTCCAGCGTGCGCTCGAAGGCGCCACCGGCGAGGCCGTCCCCGTATCGCGCACCTTTCCGGCCGGGCTCGGGAGTCGTCACGGGGAGCCTGGGCCGGGCGCGCCGAGGCTGGTCTGGGTCATAGCCGACGGCAGCAGCCGCGCGGACTGGCCCGAGCCCCTGCGCGACGCCGTCACCCGGCAGGCAGGCTGGCCCCTCATCACCGTCGAGCTGGAGGGCGGCGCGGTCGCCGCGGTCCTCAGGAGCGACTTCGACCTGAGCGCGCTGCTGCGCACGTTCCGCCGGGAGGCGGACCTCTACCCCGCGGCCCGGCACGTGCGCTGAGAGGGCGGCTGCCCTGAGGAGCAAGGGATCGTGCCGAAGCTATTCTGCGGCATTGACGTGGGGACCCAGGGGGCGCGCTGCATCCTGGTGGGCAATGACGGTCGGGTCCTCGGCGAGGGCGAGTGCCCCTTCCAGGGGGGAGGCGGCGGCGTTGCCCGCAGGATGGTTCGAGCAGGAGCCGGGCTCCTGGACGAACGCCGTGAAGGCAGCCCTGGGCCAGGCGCTGAGCGCCCTGGACCGGGGGCCGTCCTCGGGCGACCGGGTGGCCGCCGTCGGCGTCACGAGCACCAGCGGCAGCCTCTGCGTCCTGGACGCGCAGCGCAGGCCGCTCGTGCCCGCCATCATGTACAACGATTCGCGCAGCGCCCCGGAAGCCGAGGCGGTGCAGGAGGCCGGCAAGGGCCTGGCCACGCGCCTGGGCTATCGGTTCGGCTCTTCGTTTGCGCTGCCCAAGATACTGTGGCTGCGCCGCAACCGCCCCGGGGTCTACGGGCAGGCCGCCCTGTTCCTCAGCCCGACCGACTACATCATCGGCTGGCTGACCGGCAACTGGGCCCGCTCCGACCGGACGAACGCGCTCAAGTGGGGTTACGACCTGCTGGAGGACCGCTGGCCGGACTTCATTGAAGAGGGGCTCGGCCTGTCGCTCGCCCGCTTCCCGATCGTTCAGAAGCCGGCGACACTTGCCGGCAACGTAACGCCCGAACGCGGCGCCGAAGTCGGCCTGCCCGAGGGAACCCCGGTGGCGGCAGGCATGACCGACGGCTGCGCCTCCCAGGTCTCCAGCGGCGCCGTCAGC
>JAUVVP010000280.1 GCA_030604585.1 Planctomycetota bacterium
CGGATGGCCGACTACCCGATCCGCATCGAGATGCTCAGCCGGTTCCTGACGGGCTCCCAGACCCGGCAGGTGCTGGAAGGGATGGCCAGGGGCGAGGTGGACATCGTCATCGGCACGCACCGCATGCTCCAGCAGGACGTGACGTTCAAGGACATCGGCCTGGTCATCATTGACGAGGAGCAGCGCTTCGGCGTCGAGCACAAGGAGACGCTGAAGAAGCTGCGCACCACCGTGGACGTGCTGACGCTGACGGCCACGCCGATCCCGCGCACGCTGCACATGGCATTGATGGGACTGCGCGAGATATCCGCCCTCCAGACGCCGCCCCGCGACCGGCAGGCCATCGAGACCAAGGTCTGCCGGTTCAACGGCGACATGCTGCGCCACGCCGTGCTGAGGGAGCTGAACCGCGAGGGGCAGGTCTTCATCATCCACAACAGGGTGCAGACCATCCAGCCGTTCGCCGACAGGGTGCGCGATCTCGTGCCGGAGGCCAGGGTGGCCGTGGCCCACGGCCAGATGCCGGAACGCGAGCTGGCCGAGACCATGGACAGGTTCCTGGAGGGCGAGGTGGACGTGCTGGTCAGCACCACCATCGTCGAAAGCGGGCTCGACATCCCCAACGCCAACACGATCATCCTCGACCGGGCGGACCGGCTCGGGCTGGCCGAGATGCACCAGTTGCGCGGGCGGGTCGGCCGCTACATCCACAAGGCCTACGCCTACTTCTTCACACCGCCCAGCCGGCCCGTTACGCCGGAAGCCCAGAGCCGGCTGGACGCGATCCGGCGCTTCTCGCAGCTCGGGGCCGGCTTCGACATCGCGCTGCGCGACCTGGAGATACGCGGCGCGGGCAACATCCTGGGGCCGGCCCAGTCGGGGCACATCGCCGCCGTCGGGTATAACCTCTACTGCCGCCTGCTCGGCCGGGCCGCCCATCGGATGAAGGGCGAACCGGTCAGGGAACCGCCCGACGTGACGGTGGACATCGGCCTGGACGCCCTGCGGGCCGATGACTACGTACCGACGCCGAAGCAGAAGATGGAGGTCTACCGCCAGATTCACCGCGCAGTCGAGGTGGAAGACCTGACGGAGCTGGCCCGCGCGCTGCGCGACCGCTTCGGCCCGGTGCCGCCCGAGGCCCTCAATCTCCTGACCGAGGCCGAGATACGCATCCTGGCCGCCCGGGCCGGCATCGCCTCCGTCCACCTGAAGGACGGCCGGATTCACCTGGGCGTCAGGGACGCCGACGCCCTGGAGGACTACTTCGGCGAGTCGGACCGCCGCCCGCGCATGGTCACCGACGACCTGGCCGTCATTGACGGCGGCTTCCCGATAGACAGCGCGCCCGGCGTCGCCCTCTTCCTCAAGCGCCTCCTCCAAAAATCGGGACAGGCACCATTTTCCGATGCGTAACCCATTGCGAACAAAGGGAATAGGAGTCGGGCAATTGGTGCCTGTCCCCATTTTTCTCGCCTGGCTCGTCGTCGGCGTCTACGGAGCCGTAGATGAGCAGGCCGACATCAGGGGGCCGCTCGGGCCGATGGACTTCCCGGCGCAGCGCGAAGCCGGGGACGCAGCAGCGCCCCGACAGAAGGCACTCCGGCGGGTGCTGGCCGGCGCTCTGGCCGTGGGGTTCGCCGTCGTGGCTGTCGGCTTCCTTCTGCACAGGCGCCGCCGCATCGGGCGCGGCAACGGAGCGGCCAGCCCTGCCGCGGCTGGGTTGCTCGTAGAGAACGCCGAGCGCCTGGACGCCGCCGAGTTCTACGGGCGGCTCCTGGCAATCGTGCGCCAGAGCCTGACCACCCGCATGGACACTGCGGCGGGCGCTATGACGCCCCGTGAGCTGAGCCGGCTGGACCTGCCTGCGCCGGGGGAGGCAGAGGAGGCCGACGCCGGCGGCCTCAGGCGATGCGAGCGTTGGCGGCAGCTCTGCGCGCGCGCCGAACTGGCGGAATACGCCAGCGCCGAGATCGGGCCGGCGCAACGAGAGGAAGACCTGGAGTTCGCGCTGCGGCTTGTCCAGCAGGTCGGCGCGGGCAAGGCATCGGAGGCAGCCGGTGAGCTTTGAGCGCCCGTTACTGTTGCTGCTGCTGCCGCTGGCGCTGCTGCCGGCGTTGGGGGCGCTGCGCCGGCGGCCGAGGGACGCGCTGCGCCTGTCACTGCCGCCGGGATTGGCGGCGCAGCCCGGCTCGTGGCGCATCCGACTGCTGTGGCTGCCCTCGGGCCTGGCGGCGCTCGCGCTCGGCGCCTGCGTGACGGCCGCTGCCGGCCCATACACGGAGGCCCGGCACGTGGCGGACCGCCGGGCGGCGCGCGATATCGCCATCGCCATTGATACCTCGGAGAGCATGCGCGGGATGGACTTCCGCCTGGACGGCGCGCCGGCGCCGCGCATGGGGGCCGCTCTGCGCTTCGCCGGGGATTTCCTCGCGGGCCGCAAGTGCGACCGCGTTGCGATCGTTGCGTTCGGCAGCCGCGCCATCACGCAGTGCCCCCTCACCTTCGACCGCCGGGTCGCGCGGGCACTGCTCGCGCACGTCGAGCCGGAGATGCTGGGCAAGCGCACGGCCCTGGGCGAGGGTGTCGCTCTGGCGGTGGCGCGGCTCTGCGAGGGCGGCGCGCTGGTTCTCATCAGCGACGGCGAGAACACGGCGGGCGAGGTAACTCCGCTGGAGGCCGCGCGCGCCGCTGCCGCCCGCGGCGTCAAGGTCTATGCCATCGGTGTCGGGTCGGAGGGCCCAGTGCCCATCCCGGCGCGCCTGCCTTCGGGACGGGTGAGAATGGAACAGAAGGGCTACACCCTCGACGAGGAGACGCTTCGGGCGATGGCCGATGCCACCGGCGGCAAGTACTTCCGTGCTGCGGAGGCCGAGGCGATGCGCGATGTATTCGCGGAGATAGACCGGCTGGAGCAGCACCAGGTCCCCGTCACGCGCACCGTCGCGGCCGGGCGGCTGGCCCCGTACGCCGCGCTCGCCGCCGCCACCGCGTTGGCCTGCATGCTGGCGCTCTCGGCTACCGTCCTGCGCACCGCGCCGCGCTTGAAGTGACGCCGCCGGCCACATGGAAATCCAGGTGTATGAAATATGGCGGGCGCCTGGCCTGGCGGAATCTGCTGCGGGGTCAGTGTTGCGTGAAGCCCCGTCGGGACGGAATGGGTGTGTGGGTACCCTTATCCCAGCGATGAATCGCTGGGCTATTATCAGGCGTCCCTTCGGGACCACCCTACGGCGGATGTGTTTCAGAATGCAGGCCCTGTATTCTGGGACGGCGCCAGTGACAAGCCAACGGGCATCTGCTCTCCCCGCGTGGGTGCCACGCTCAAACTTGTTTGGGCGTGCCACCGGGCGACGGGGAGTTACCTCGGACGCACGCGGCAGGAAAAAGGGTCAGACCTCTTTCTCCTAACCCTCGTGCAGATCGGCGAGTTCCCGGAGCCTTGCGAGCACGTCCACGCCGAAGGGGCAGCGCTCGACGCAGGCGCCGCACTCGGTGCACTCGGCCGCCTTCGCCAGAACATCGGCAAACAGGCCGCCGGCCGCACCCCGACCCACCTCGCGAGCCGTCGAGAGCGCCCGCAGCGTCTCGCCGACGTCTATGCCGACGGGACAGGGCAGGCAGTGGTTGCAGTAGCTGCACGTTCCCTGCTGTGTGCCGGCCACGTGGGGGAGGACGGCCGAGACATCCCGCTCCTGAGCCGTGGCATCCAGGTAGCGCAGAGCAGCATGCAACTCGCCCACGTTCTTGACTCCCGGCACCAACGTTGACACGCCGGGACGGGATGCCGCATAGCTGACGCACTGTACCGGACTGATGCTCACGGGCCTGCCGTGCTTGCGCTCGAGAAGCTCGCCCCCCGCGAAAGGCTTCATGCCCACCAGTCCAACGTTGCGGGCGACGCAGGCCTGGAAGAACTGCTCCCCGCCCGGCTTCCCGTGCCCCGCCATGTTGACGGGCTGCATGATGACGTCCACCAGGCCGCCCTCGGCCGCGCTGCGGGCGACTGCTACGTTGTGTCCGCTCAGGCCGATGAAGCGCGCCTTGCCCTGCCCTTGAAAGCGCAGCGCGAGTTCCAGACGACCGCCGGCCCCCACCGTCGCCTCGTAGTCAGCCTGTCCGTCCACAGTGCTCAAGAAGACGACGTCCACGTAGTCGGTGCGCAGGCGGGCGAGCAGGTCGTGGAAGTAGCGCTCGCATTCGCCCAGGTCGCGGGTGAAGTCATGCTGGTCGGCCTTCGCGGTCGGCCCCAGATGCCCGGCGATGAGCACTCGGTCCCTGAGCCCCTTGAAGGCTGCGCCGAAGTTGTCGCGGTAGCGCGGGAAGGCGAAGGTCACATCGAAGTAGTTGACCC
>JAUVVP010000406.1 GCA_030604585.1 Planctomycetota bacterium
GGGGTGGCCGGCTGGGCCAACACGCCCTTCTACCTGAACAACGGCTGGCACATCTGCCGCCGCTACGCCGTCTTCCACAAGCGACTCGAGGCGTGAGGCCGCCGCTGCGCCCGAGAGCAGGGATTCCGGCGCCCCGGGATCAGGCGCCGCCCGGGATATCGCCCAAGTGGAAGGCTATCCCCTCTTCGGCGAGCTGCTGGCGGAGCGTTCCGACCTCCAGGGCGTCGGGGCTCGTCTCCAGTCGCACGGCCAGCGACGCCGCCACCCCGGCTATCTCCCCGGTGTGGGCGGCCGCGTGGATGACGCGCGTCACTTCCCACGCATAGCCGGTGGAGGATATGCAGCGGCCGGCCGCCAGCAGTCCCCTGACCTTGCGCGGGATGAGGCTGCCGTACGGGACCTCCCAGACCTCGCCGCGCCTGCACCAGTCCGCCACCAGGCCGACCGAATCGTCGAACTGGCGGCCGGCCATCCCGTCGCGCAGCGTCGTCTGACCCACGATGCAGCGCGTCGTGCGGAACTGCGCCATGGCGGGCAGTGTGAGGGGAAACAGGTCGCGCCGGCCCTCGGGGCCGCTTTGCTTTTCCTGGTAGCGCTCCCGTAGCAGGGCGCGCCCCGTGAGCACAAAGTCGGTCACGTCCTTGCCGTCGGTTCCCGAGAACTTCCGCATGCCGGGCGGATGGCCCTCGCCGGTGTTGCTGGCTCCGATGTGCACGCCGCGCATCAGGGGGGTCCCGTCGTCCCGGTCGGCAGCTTCTCGGGCGCCCTCGAGCGATGCCTCCAGGGCCCAGAGCGAAAGCCAGTTGTCCGCCCCTTCGCAGGGAGCCCCCGCGCGGTAGGCCACGTCCGCGTCGCCCGTTGCGTCCACCAGGCAGCGGGCGCGCAGAACGCCGCGGCCGCTCTTGTTCTCCACCTCGAGGCCGCGCACCCGGTCACCTTCCATGACGGGGAGACAGACCAGCGTGTCCAGCCACAGCTCGACGCCCGCGCCGGCCAGCAGTTCGTCCAACGCCAGCACGAACGCCGCCGGCGAGAAGGATGTCCTGTAGCGGCAGCCCCAGTCCTGAGGGTCCGGCGAACGCCAGTTGGCCGGCACGCCGCCGGGGCCGTACCTGATGCTCAGGTGCAGCAGCTCCTGGGCGATCCCGTAAGTGACCTGATGGCCGACCCCGTCGCAGAGCGGCGTGTAGCCGTAGATCAGCCCGGCGGTGGCCAGCCCGCCGACCAGGACCGTCTTCTCCACCAGCGCCGTCCGCAGCCCGGACCGGGCCGAGGCCACGGCCGCGGCAACGCCCGCCACGCCGGCCCCCGCCACCAGCACGTCGTACGTCCTATCGAACTCGGGCATCTCACCCTCCAATAGCCCCGCGCCCGCCGCTGCGTCCCGGACCGGCGAGGCGCTCACACGCAGCATCCACCAGCTCGATCTGGCCCTTGCAGTGGTTCCACTCAGACGCGCGCCAGCGGCCTGGCTGCTGAACATCCACCAGATCATACAACGCCCAGCGACGGATCTGCCAGCGGAGCGCGGTAGACAGAAGCCGCCGCTCCCAGTCGGGCAACGGACGGACCATCTCATAGCCCCCGACCAGAGCCTTGGCGCACGCAATGTCGAGCTTATCCTCGTGCTCGGCGACACCATCCTGGCCAGTCTCCACAATGCTGAACCACAGCACCGAATTCGCTACGTCGAGGAGTCGGGGGCCCCAGTAGCAGCGCTCGAGGTCAAAGAGTCCCGAGACTGCCTGCCCCTCGAACACAACGTTGCCCGTTGAGAAGTCGTTGACCAGAAGCGCTTGCTCAAGCGGCCGACTGAAGAGCGCCTTCTGCACGCGCTCGAATCCTTCGAGAAGCCACTTCACCTCGTCCCGGTCCGCCCACCTGTCTCTGAGCACTGCTGCGTCGCTTTGGGGGGTTCTGTAGTGCGCCGGCGGCCGTCTGGCGCCGGCCCCCTCGTAGGCGCTCGCGATCTCATGGAAGCGGGCCAGGCAGACCCCCGCGCCTTCTGCCTGGCCGGCGTCCCGCGGCGTGAACGGCCCGCCCGGCATATGGACGTACACGGCAAAGAGCCTGCCGCCGCTCTCAACCCACGTCTCGCCGCTGCGCGTCGGCACAGCACGGGCCGCCGGGCAGCCCCGTTCGGCCAGCCAGGCCGCAAGCCCATGCTCGAAGCTCAGGTCTTCGGGCGAGCGGTTCAGGCGGCACTCTTTGAAGACGAATTTGCCACGCTCGGTCCAGACCCTCCAGGGCCGCCGGGGATCGATATCAAGCGGCTCGGCTTTCCGAAGAGCGCCAAGCTCGTAGGATGCCAGGGCCTCAGCTACTTCGGTTTCATTCATCGTCGTCGGAGCCGCACCGGTCGCCGAAGTTGCGCAGTCTGAAAGGGCAAGTTGTCACTGCCGCGCAGTGGAGGCGGCAACCGGCCGTTAGCCGGAGCGTTAGGTCTCCGTCAGGTCATCCACAAGCGCCTGGAGGTTCAGATCTCTCTTGAAATCGGCCAGCCACTCTTCCGTGACGAAGTTGAACGTATCGGTCGCCACGTCCAGGGCTGCCAGGGACCCCCGGCCCACGACCTGTGCCGATGCGTCCCGCGCAGGGCTCACCAGTTGGTTGAGACCGAGGCAGGTGGTCTCTCCCACGCGGGTCGGGCCGACCATACGGTGAGAATGCCCGAAGACATGATACCTCGGCCGCAATGTGTCCACCAGGAGGGAGATGCGGTCTCTGCCCGGCGCTTCGCCGCGTCTGTTGATGGCCAGGCTCCGGGGCGCCTCATGCGTAACCAGCAGGTCCACCCGGCCCGAGGACGGTCGACAAAGCTCCCTGTAGGCCGCCTCGTCCAGGGCCTTCGGCGTCTTGCGCGATGTCTCGATGCCGCCGAGGAAGGCTACAGTCATGCCCTCGCATTCGAGGAGGCTGCCGTCGGGCACGTAGTGGAAGAGGTCGAAGGGATCAGCCGCTGCGGGCGTGGCGTTGCCCGATGCCAGTCCCTTGAGCCACACGTTGTCGTCGTGGTTGCCTCGGATGAATAGGATCGGCCTGCACAGTTGCCGACGAATAGAACGCAGGCCCTCGGCCGCAGTCCCTCGCGCGTCGAGCAGGCGACTGAAGTCGAATTCTCCGGGGTCTGAGGCCGCA
>JAUVVP010000336.1 GCA_030604585.1 Planctomycetota bacterium
ACCCCACCAGCGGCAAGGTGAGGGTGATGATCAACATCTTCAACCGGGCCACCCCCGTGGAGCTGGAGTACTGGCAGGTCCAGGTCCTCTGAGGCGCCCCGAGCGGCACACAGTTGTGCCGGAGGCATGAGCATGGCCAAGAGAGCGAAGCCCGAAGCTGTGGTGAAAGTCCTGGTTACCGGCGGGCAGGCCAATCCCGCGCCTCCTCTGGGGCCGACGCTCAGCCAACACCGCGTCAACATCGGCCAGTTCATCAGCCAGTTCAACGAGAAGACGCGGGATCAGATGGGCGTGCCCCTGCCGGTGATCGTGAAGGTCTACCGTGGCGGCTCCTTCGAGTTCGAGATCAAGACGCCTCCGGCCTCCTACCTGATCAGACGGGCGGCCGGCATCGCCAAGGGCTCGGGCGCGCCAAAGCGGGAGAGCGCCGGAACGATTACCAGCCAGCAGCTCCGGCAGGTCGCCGAGCAGAAGATGGACGACCTGAACACCGACAGCGTGGAGGCCGCCATGCGCATAATCGAGGGCACTGCCCGTAGCTGCGGCGTCCAGATCGCCGAGGTTGATGACACAGCGGGCCCTGAGGCCCCGCAGGAGACCGATGGGGAGCTCTCAGATGGTGCGTAGGAGTCGCAGATACCAACAGTCCCGTCAGATGGTGGACCACAGCCGCACCTACTCGCTGGAAGAGGCGCTCGAGCAGCTCAAGTCCCTGGCACGGGCGCGCTTTGACGAGACGGTGGAATGCTCGGTGCAGCTCGGCATAGACCCACGGCACAGCGAGCAGCAGGTCAGGGGGAGCATCTCCCTGCCGCACGGCACCGGCAAGGAACGTACGGTGGCCGTCTTCGCCGAGGGCGAAAAGGCGGAGGCCGCCCGCCAGGCCGGCGCGGATTACGTCGGCGCCGATGAGCTGATCGAGCAGGTCCAGAACGGCTTCACGGACTTCGACGTGGCGCTGGCCACACCGGACATCATGGGGCGCATGGGCCGGCTGGGCCGTTACCTGGGGCCCCGCGGCCTGATGCCCTCCCCCAAGAGCGGCACCGTCAGGGATGACGTGGCGGAGGCGGTTGCCGAGTTCAAGGCGGGCAGGATCGAGTTCCGCAACGACAGCGGCGGCAACGTGCACGTGCCGGTCGGCAAGCTTTCGTTCAACACCGAGGCCCTCGCCGAGAACGTGCGGACCCTGATAGACCAACTGCTGCGCATGAAGCCGCCCGCTACTAAGGGGAAGTACCTCTCGAAGGTCTGCGTCTGCTCGACGATGAACCCCGCCATCCAGGTGAACATGGGATAGCCCCGGCGCCGGAGCTGAGGAACAAGATGCCGCAGGAAGTTAAAGAACTGATGCTGACGGAACTGGAGGAGAAGTTCCGCGACATAAAGCAGACCGGCTGCGTCCTGGTGGACTACCAGGGCATCAAGGCCGGCGAGGCGCGCACGCTGCGGCAGGTGCTGCGGCAAAAAGGCGGGGAAATGATCGTGGTCAAGAACTCCCTGTTCGCGCTGGCCATGGAGCGCCTCGGCGTCGGCGAGCTTAACAGCCTGCTGGAAGGCCCGATTGCCGTGGTGCGCGGGGCGAACGTCATCGAGGCGGCCAAGGCCGCCGAGGAGATGGCCAGGGCCCACCGTGTCATCAAGCTGCGAGGCGCCTACGTTGACGGAAGAGTGGTCGGCGCAGACGGCGTGCAGAGGCTGGCCAGGATACCCGGCCGCGAGGTGCTGCTGAGCATGCTGGCGGGTGCCATGCTGGCCCCGCTGCGGCGGCTTGCCTTCGGGCTGTTGGCCAAGCCCCGAGCCCTACTCAGCGCCCTGGACCAGTTGAAGGACAGGGCTGCCGGCGAATCACCGGCCGAGCGGCAAGGCGACGAACCGTCATCCGCCGCCCCGGGCAAGCGGAAGACGCCTGAGCAATAGGCAAGAACTCATACGTCCCCTTCAAGGAAACAGGAGGCCGGAACGGATGGCTGAAGCGACGGTAACCGAGGAGACGAAAGAGTACTCCGAGAAGGTCAAAGAAGTGCTCGAGAAGATCCGCAGCTTCACACTGCTGGAGCTCTCGGAGCTTGTTGAGGCGTTCGAGAAGGAGTTCGGCATCACGGCAGCCGTCGCGGCGCCGGTGGCCGCCGCAGCGGCCGCCCCGGCCGAGGCCGAGGAGGAGGTCGAGCCGACGTCCTTCAAAGTGATGCTGAAGGGCTTCGGCGACAAGAAGATCCAGGTCATCAAGGCCGTGCGGGCCGAGACGTCCCTGGCGCTGAAGGAGGCCAAGGCCGTCGTCGAGGACGCACCTTCCGCCATCAAGGAGGGCGTGTCCAAGGAAGAGGCCGAGAAGTGCGCGAAGGCCCTGGCCGAGGCGGGGGCCGACGTGGAGGTGCAGCCGGAATAAGCCAGAGAGGGGACGGCGTCCGTGCCCAAGGGTCCTCAGGGGAACGAGTTGGAGCAACGCCCACGGCGAGGGGCGCCCGCGTAGGCCCGTCCGCTCGCACGCGGCCGAGGGTGGGCTGAGCGTTCTACGCACCAGAAGCGGAGCAAAGGGAACATGGAGACCCGCAACTTCTCGAAGGTCGGCGGCGTGATGGAGGTCCCAGACCTCACCAGCATCCAGAGGGACTCCTACAAGGAGTTCCTCCAGATCGACGTGCCGCCCGCCAAGAGGAAGGGCGTGGGTCTGCAGAAGATCCTCAAGGAAATCTTCCCTATCGAGAACGAGGCGAAGGACATCCGCTTGGAGTTCCTCCACTACAGGCTGGGCAAGCCGCGCTATCTGCCGGAACAGTGCCTGCAATTGCGGCTCACCTACGGGCGGCCTTTCTACATCCGGGTGCGCCTGCACAAGAAGGACGAGGTCATCGAAGAGGACGTCTACCTGGGCGAGATGCCGATCATGCTCGGGGGCGGGGAGTTCATCATCAACGGCGCCGAGCGCGTCATCGTCACCCAGCTTCACCGCTCGCCCGGCTGCGATTTCTCGCGCGAGGTGGTCGGCGACCGCGCCCTGCACTCCTGCCGCATCATCCCTCAGCGCGGCAGTTGGATCGAGATGGAGGTCAACAGGCGCGACTGCCTGACCTGCCAGCTCGACCAGAGCGGCAAGATACCGGCCACGCTCGTCCTGCGGGCCCTGAGCCAGGACTATGGCACCGACGAGGCCCTGCTGGAGCTCTTCTACGAGACCGAGACGGTCAGGTTCACCGGGGGGACGGCCGGCGCCAAGCTGCGCGAACGCGTCAGCGCCGCCACCGTGGCCGTGGGCGAGGAGGCGATCAAGATCGTCGAGGCCGGCAAGCAGATCACCGAGGAGGCCGCCCAGCAGCTCGCCCAGGCCGGCCTCAAGAGGCTGAAGATCCTGAAGCCGGACTTCGACCCCCTGATCCTGAATACGCTGGGGGAGGACCGCAGCACCGACCACGAATCGGCCGTCAGGGAACTCTACGGGAAGCTGCGCCCGGGCACGCCGTTCACCTTCCAGAAGGCCCGCCAGACGATCTGGGAGAAGTTCTTCGACCCCAACCGGTATCAGCTCGGCCCGGTCGGCCGGTTCCGCATGAACCGCAAGTTCGGCGAGAAAGTGCCGGTCGAACGGCAGACGCTGCGCCCCGAAGACCTGACCAACGCCGTCAAATACATCCTGGGGCTGCGCGAGATGCAGGGCCAGACCGACGACATTGACCATCTGGGCAACCGGCGGGTCAGGACCATAGGCGAGCTGGCCGGCGACCAGCTCCGCAAAGGCTTCCTGAAGATGCAGCGCACCGTGCAGGAC
>JAUVVP010000447.1 GCA_030604585.1 Planctomycetota bacterium
CGACTCCGGCCTCGACTTGTCCCGGCCGCCACTCCACGAGAGCTTCCCACAACGATATCACGCCTTGCCGGGCACACCGCTTCCCGATCGGGAGTCTGCTCCTCGATGCGGTTCGTGTGCTGCCGTCCGGTCGTCGTGGTTGACGGTGTCACTTCCCCAGGCGGTCGAGGCCGTTCTTGGCCTCTTCGACCTGCGGCGACTCGGGGAAATCGTCCAGCACCGCGCGGTACTGGTCGGCTGCCTCCTCCAGCAGGCCCAGCTCGACGCACGCCTCGGCCGCCCCGATGTGGACGGCGGGCAGCCAGTTGGGGTCACGCCCGACGCGGAGGTAGACGTCGGCCTGTTTCTTGGCCTCTCTGAAGTCCCCCTTGAGCAGGGCGGCCTTGACGCGTAGCAGGGCCGGCTCCCCCTCCAGCCGCATGGTCGGGTAGTACCAGAGCAGCTTCTCGAGGCGTTCGAGCGCCAGGTCGCCCTCGCCCCGGCGCAGGTAGGACCGGACCTCATGCACCAGCGCGCCGGTCATCAGCGCCCTCGGCCTGTCGGGGGCGTAGGCCGGGTCGCCCTCGGCCAGACGGTAGGCATCGAGCGCCTTGTCGGCCTCGCCCTCATGTTTGTGCGTGTCGCCTATGCGGATCAGGGCGACGCGGCGGCGGGCGGGGTCGGTCTGCGGGAAGTCGGCCCGCAGCTTGACGTACTCCGTCCGGGCCCGTTCGGGCTGCTCCATGTAGTAGAAGTAGAGGTCGCAGAGGGCGAAGCGCGCGTTGAACGTGCGCTGCCGGTCCCCTTCCGGGATGCTGCGCAGGGCGTCGAGGAAGTAGGCCTCGGCCTGCTGCGGCTGTTGCGCTGTCGCCTGGACATGCTCGCCCAGGGCCATCGCCACTTCATAGAGCTGGACGGGCTCGAGTTCATCGCGCCGCCCGTACAGCTCCAGCGCGGCGTCGGCGGCCTCCTGCTTCTTCTCCATGTGCCCGGCGAACTCCCACGCGCCCAGCAGCGAGGGCGTCGGCAGCCTGTCGATCCGGTAGGCCCTCGTCCATTCCCAGAACCGGTCGAGCTTCTTGCGGGGGAAGTTGAGGTCCTCCCAGACGGTGCCGACCTTCACTTTCTTGGCGCACCACGTGCGGTCGCCGGCCGTGGAGGTGATGGCCAGCGTGACGGTGTAGGTGCCGGGAGCCAGGAAGACGTGCGACGGCTGCGAGTCGCCGGCGAGTTGCCCGTCGCCGAAGTCCCACTGGTAGCGCTCGATGAGGGCGTCGCCTGCGGCGGTGCTCTTCGAGGCGAACTTGACGGCGATCATCCTGGCATCGCCCGCCTCGCAGTAGCTCTCCGGTTGCAGCGTGAAGTCCGCGCAAAGCGGCTGGCCGAACCTCTCGCCTTCGAAGACCTCGGCCTTCAGCAGGCCGGGGAACGCCGAATGCGGCATGATCTCGAATCGGTCCTTGCCGGGCGGCATCCAGGCCGCGGCCGCACGCGCCGCTCCGCCGAAGGCGAAATGAACGTAGAGGAACTTGTGTGCCCGCCGGGTCAGTTCGATGGCGCCGCTGCGCTCGCCCCTGCGGCCCCGGTTGATGTTGTGCGGGCCGACCCACTGCGCCACGAGCCTGTCGTCCACCAGCAGGAACGACGAGTGGTCGCTCATGGTGGCGAAGCGGTAGGTGCCCGGCTCGGTCACGTTGATGTAGCCACGGTAGATGCCGATGTAGTCCGACTGCGGGCCGAACGGGTTGTAGGCGTCGTAGACGCGGTTCCAGTAGGCGGCGCCGTAGGCGGGTCCGGCCCGCCGGAGCGTGGCCTGCGCAGCCGGCCAGGTGTTGACGACGGCGCCTTCGGGGATGGGACGGGTCTCGTAGATCAGGCCGGCGCGGGGTTCGGCCTGCTCGGGGGCCGCTGCGCGCGGATTGTCATAGTAGACGGCGTAGAAGCCCTGCTGCCGCCGCCTGGTCTGGAAGGCGACAAGGTAGCGGCCCTCGGGCGTGGCGTGCATGACGGCGAAGGGCACGGGCCGGCCGTCCGGCGCGACGACGCGCAGGTCGCCCCCGCCGTGGTCGGCGTCCTGGCGGATGTGCACCCAGAGCTGCGCGGCCGGCGGACCGTCGGCAGGAACGGTCACCAGCTTCCGATACCGCCACAGCCCGCCCCACCACGCCGGCCGCACCTGGGCACAGACCGAACCGCCGAGCACACAAAGCGCGCAGAGAAGGATACCGGCCGCTTCAAGTACCCGTCTTCGTTGTCGTAACGGCGCGTTCATGAAGGCGATGTATCAGATTGGGTTTGTTTCGCAGAATGCCGTTGTTCTTTGCGGATGCGTGGCCTATCCGCGCTCTCCTTGCCGCCGGCGGGCGGCGTGCCCGCCGCCTCCCCAGTGGGCTACGTCCACTATGACGGCGACGATGAGCAGGGCGACCCAGCCGCCGCTGAGGCCGCCGCCGCGTATCTGCGCCGCCATATACGCCAGCGTTGTGTAGGGCATGAAGAGAAAGCCGAGGACCGGCCAGATGACGCTCTCATAGGCCCGCCCGAACCAGTCGGTCATGAGAAGGATGAAGGCCATCAGCACGCGAGGCATCAGCAGCGCGATGGTCGTCAGTATGCAGCCGCAACCCATGTCGCTCTCCTTTCCGGCCGAGTCACGGATCGACGACGGGGAACTCGTCCTCGCCCAACGGAGGGGCCGGCTCCTTCTGCCGGGGCTCGTCCTGCTTCGTCGTCGGCTTCTCCGGTTCCGGCTCTTCGTACCCCACGATCTCCAGGCGGGCGTTGTCGAAGTAGTAGTCGCCCGGCTTCCAATAGGCGTATATCTGCACCTGGAGCCATTCGGTCCTGAGCGGTTGCTTGTCGAGGGTGGTCTTGGACCTGGAGGGGTGGAATGTCC
>JAUVVP010000034.1 GCA_030604585.1 Planctomycetota bacterium
AGACGGGACCTTCGGTCGCCGCCAATGCCCTGCCGCTGCTCTACGATATCGCCGCCGAAGGCCAGGTGGCTGGCGCCCTCGAATACGTCACGCAGGCGCTGTTGGACAACTTCCGCGGGCCCCGCCCCGCCCGCAGCAGGGGCTGCAATGTAATGCCCTACTTCGCATTCTATGCCCTCGGCGCCCTCTACCGGTATGGCAAGGCCGAAGAGGCGGAGCGCTTCATGCGGGACTGCTGGGGCATCATGCTGGAAGAGGGCGCCTGGACGTGTTGGGAGACCTTCCTGGGGGGCAGCCATTGCCATGCCTGGTCGAGTTCCCCCACGCACTACCTCTCCACGCAGGTGCTCGGAGTCACCTTCCCGGAGCCGGGGAACGTCAACAGGGTCCACATCGAGCCGCATCCTGGCACGCTCCAGTGGGCGGCCGGGTCCTATCCCCACCCCGCCGGGACCATCAGGGTCGAATGGCAGGTCAGGGGCGACCGGCTGCTGCTGGACTGTGAGGCGCCGGCGGAGGTGGACGTGACGGTAGTTGAGGACGTCGAGAGCTGAGCAGCAAGGAGGCGGGAATGACGGAAACGCGCATACGCCTGGTTACAAGGGGCGACGACAGCGGCAGTTGCCACACTGCCAACGCGGCCATCCGCGACGCATTCGAGAAGGGCATCCTGCGCAATACGTCCCTCATGGTGCCGTGCCCGGCCTTCGAGGACGCGGCCGAAATGCTCGCGGGCCTGGAGGGCCTCTGCGTCGGTCTGCACGCCACGCTGAATGCCGAATGGGAAGAGGTGAAGTGGGGACCTGTCCTGCCGCCCGAGAGGGTGCCGTCGCTGGTGGACCGACACGGCAACCTGTTCCAGACGACCGCCGCCTTGCATGCGAACGGCCCGGACCTCGATGAGATGATGGCGGAGATTCAGGCCCAACTCGAGCTGGCCCGCTCAAGGGGCTTCGACATCGCCTACATGGACTGCCACATGGGTTTCACGTGGGTGGCCGACGAGGTCGCGGACCGGGTGGCCGAGCTGGCCGAAAGGGAGGGCCTCATCCACCGCCCAGGGGGCGTGTCGGGCCTGCCGCGGGTCGAGGGTGAGTTCGACAACGTTGTGGACCAGGTGGTAGCGCGCCTGGAAGCTGCTGAGCCCGGCACCTATATGCTGGTGGGGCATCCGGGCTACGACAACCTGGAGATGGCCCGGCTGGGCCACGAGGGCTACCGCAACATCGGCCGGGCCAGGGACTGGGAGCGACGGATGTTCATGGACAGGAAGGTGCTCGACTGCTGCAAGGCCAACGGCGTCGAGCCGATCCGCTACACCGAGATCGAGGGCGGCTGAGCCGCCGCCGGCCGGAGGAGGAATCAGAGATGGTCAAGATAGGCGTCATCGGGGCGGGAGGCAACGGCGCGGGACACGCGCGCTACTACCACGAGTCGCCCCGCAGCGAAGTGGTCGCCATAGCCGACCCGGACGGCAAGCGCGCCTCGGCCCTGGCGGCCGAATGCAGCGCGGAGGCGCTTTCGGACTATCGCGACCTGCTGGGCGCGGTGGACGCGGTCGTCATTTCCTCGCCGAACCAGTTCCACCGGGACCACGCGGTCGAGTGCGCTGGCGCGGGGCGCCACATCTACTGCGAGAAGCCCATGGGCCTGAGCGCCGCTCAGGCGGCCGAGATAGCCTCAGCGGTCCGGCAGGCCGGCGTCCGATCGGTGATCGGGTTCTCGGTGCGCTTCAGCGCCGCCATCCAGACCATGCAGCGTTTCGTGCGAGAGGGGCGCGTGGGAGACCTCATATCCATCTGGTCACGCCGCCTGTTCTTCATGGACCTGAGCGAACACCCCGGGTGGCGCGCGGACCACGCCCTCAGCGGCGGCCTGCTCTTCGAGGTGAACATCCACGAGCTGGACTGGCTGATGGCCATGGGCGGAGAGCTGGAGTCGGTCTATGCCCGCGCCTATGCCCGGGGGCAGGCAGGCCCGCCGGCCAACGATCACATCTGGGTGACGCTGAACTTCGCCGGCGGCGTCGTCGGCACCCACGAGGGCAGCCAGGTCTCCGCCGTGTCCCAGTACCACCGCGGCCTGATGGGAACGAGGGGCGCCATGGAGACCACCGGGTGGGGCAGCAGGCTGCATTTCGCCGAACCGGGCTCAGCCGCCCTCGAGGTGGAGCAGGACGAGGCCTTCGACCTCCGCGGCCACTTCCTCGACTGCATCGAAAGCGGCGCCTCCAGCGTTGCCGACGTCGAGTGGGGCCTGAAGGTGATGACGGCGGCGGATGCCATCCTCGAATCCGCCGCCACCGGCCAGGTGGCGACGGTCTGACGTCTCGAGGCGGGCGGCACCATCATGAAGATCCTGGTAGACGAGAACATACCCCTGGCTCGGGAGCTGTTCGGCCCCCTGGGGGATATGACGCTCGTCAGCGGGCGGGACGTTGACGAGGGCTTCCCGGGGCTGGAGCAGTTCGATGTCCTGGCCATACGCAGCGTCACGAAGGTAGCCCCCGCGCTGGTGGACCGCGCCGTCAGCGTCAAGGTCATCGGCACGGCGACCATCGGCACGGACCACATTGATCTGGCCTACATCGGCGAGGCCAATCGGCGGCGCGAGAATGCCATCACCGTGCTCGCGGCGCCCGGCTCCAACGCCGAGTCGGTGGCCGACTACGTCTGGTATGCGCTCGGCCGTCTCACTCGCGACGCTGCCGCGCCGCTGAGCGAGATGTCGCTCGGCATAATCGGCCACGGCAATTGCGGGAGCCGCGTAGCACGACGGGCCGAGGGATTCGGCATGAGGGTGCTGCGCTGCGATCCGCCGCTGGCCGAGCGAGACGCACGATTCGTCTCGGATTCGCCGGCGGAGGCCCTCGCCGCGGACTTCGTCACGCTGCACGTCCCCCTGACGCGCGCAAGCGAGAGCAGGTACCCCACCCACCATATGATAGGGGCCCAGCAGCTTGCGCAGATGAAAAGGAGCGCCTACCTGCTGAACAGCTCGCGCGGCGCCGTTGTGGACTCGGACGCCCTCATCTCGGCGCTGACGAGGGGCACGATAGCCGGCGCAGTCCTGGACGTCTATGAGGGCGAGCCGCATCCCCCGCCAGAGCTGATCAGCCTGCCCGTCCTGTCCACGCCGCACATCGCCGGCTACGCGATCGAGGCGAAGAGGAGGGGGGCCATTGTCATCTACGAGGGAATATGCCGGGCGCTCGGCATCGAACCGCGTGACACGGGCGCGCTGCTGATGCGCGGCTTCCGGCCTCCCTCCGCCATGAGAGTCGAGTTCGACCGGCGGGCCTCGAGCGCCGCCACGGCCGACGGCGCCGTGCGAAGCCTGATGGCGCGGATTCACGACATCGGCGCGACGAGCGACGAACTGAAGGCGACCCTGAGTTCGGATCGACCCGAGGAGCTGTTCGACGCGATGCGCAGGAACTACGAGCGGGACCACGGCCGGCACGAGCTGGCCCTCTACCGGGTCGGGTTCGACGATTCGGTTGGCTCGGGGCTTCGCGCGGAGATCGGGCGCAGGGCGGCGGGTTTCGGCATCCGGGTTGCCGACCGCAACCCGCATTACGTACTGAGCGCCGCCTGAGTCCGGCGTTCGGGGTCAGCCTGCGAATCTGTCCTTCACTGCCCAGAGCCCCAACGCCGGGCAGCTCACGTAGTAGAAACCGTCCTGCGGGCCATCGGCCAGAGACGCCGGCGGGTACTGCTGGAGGACCTCCGAGACGTCGCGCCACTCGAAGCCGACGCTCTCTACTTCCTGGCGGCTCAGCAGCGCCGGGTCGGTGGCATAGACTACGCGAAAGCGGCCCTCGGAAGAGCCGTGGATCAGGTGGGCGGCCGCCGACAGATTCCTGCGAAGCTCCTTGTCCCGGTTGACCGCCTTCAGCGTTGCCGGTGTGCCCCGGTAGCCGTAGAGCCTTATGAGGCGGTCTATCTCGGGGTCCTCCCCGAAGGTCCGCACGCCGGGTGCTATCACGATCAGTTCTCCTCCGTTGGCGATGGCCATGCGGGTCCGGTAGATGGCCTTGTTTCCGAGCCAGGTGCTCGTGAACTCGTCGGGTTCCAGGTTCGCGACCACGCGCTCCTGGGGCTTGTCCAGCAGCGTAACGTTCACCTGCCGGCTGAGCTGCGCGGCGAGCTCGAACGCTTCGGCGTCGTCGCCGACGTAGAGCCCCCTCATCACCATTGCCGACCTGTGCCGTGCCATAACCGTCATGATGTAGACGATAGGGAGGCGGCTCAGGTAGTGTTGGCGGGCGTATTCCAGCACAGCGCGCACCGGAGTCCTGGCGCGCCCCATCATCCGTTCCATGCCATAGGCTGCCCCGAGGAAGTGCGTCATGTTGATGGTGTCGAGGCCCCCGGCGCCTACCAGGACGTTCTTGACGCCGTTCGCCATGCCCGCCACTTCATGCGGGACTACCTGGCCTATGGAGAAGATCGCGCTGTAGTCACCCTCGGCGACGATCTTGTTGACCTCGACCGGGACCTCGTAGTCCGGCATCAGGCCCAGCAGCACGCCGTTGGACACCTTGTGGACGTATTCGGAGGGCACCGTGCCGAGCCAGACCAGGTCCTCGCGCCACCTGTGTTCCTTGAAGGCCTGCTTGGGGATGGCGGCTCCGAACATGCGGCGCAGCTCCTTGCGCGTCATGGCCCGGTGCGTCCCGAGGGCCGGCATAACGTCGAACGTGGCGCGCTTGCCGACCTCCTTGTAGAGCAGCCGCGTCAGCGTTCCCGCGTCGGCGTGGGGACGGGAGCCGTCGGGAGGCAGGACAAGGGTGCGCGAGACGTCGCTGGCGTGTGCCAGCGCAGCGCGAATCGCTTTGCGCTTCGTCTTCTGACTGATGACGCAATCTACGCCGCCTTCCGCGAAGATCGTTGTCATGGGATCCCTCTGCAGCGTAGGTCGTGGGGGAAGTGAGCCCTCCTGCATTCCAGGCCGGGCCTACTTCGCCTTGGCCGCCACGGTCCACTTCACCGGCTTGGGTCCCGGGGGAAAAGTGACCTTCCCCGTCGTACGGTCGAGCAGGATCTTGTCGTTTCGGGCCGTCATGCCGCCCCGGCGCACGTAGGCGTCGGGTTCGCCGGTCAGGACGTAGATGTCGGTATCCCGATTCCATTCCAGCCGGTCGCCGCCGGCGCTTAGGCGCTCGGCCCCCTCATAATCGACACGGACCTCTCCCTGGGCGATGCCACGCTGGACGACGGGCCCTTCCGCGCCCTCGACCTGCTCGAGGAAGAGCTGGAGGAGCTGGGCGACCAGCGTGCACGTGCCGTCGCGCACCTCGACGCTGTCGCGCGCTATGACCTGTTGGAGCTGGCTGCCGGCGCCGAAGACCGCCTCGGCGGAGCCGGACCGCAGCTCCCAGGCCCGTTCTCCCTTCCGGGTGAAGTGGACCTCATCTTCGGCCCACATGTGACGCAGTTTGCCGGCCTCATCGGATTCCAATCGGAGCGTCTCGCTCTTCAACGAAGCGCCCGGAAGGTCGGCGTTTACCTTGCCCGAGAACCTGGCCTCGTTGTCCGCCAGGTCCAGCTCCACGCTCTTGCTCCAACTGATGATCCCGGTGGTGGCGTCGCCTTCCAGCATCGTGAGCACACCGCCCGTGGGCGAAGTGACCATTTCCCGGGGCGGGCTCACGACGATCTCATCGCTGGCCAGCCGCCAGTGCCCGGTCGTCGCCGGGAGCAGTGCCGGCGGCGTCGCCTCCTTCTCTGGTTCGCCGCTTTCGACTCCGGCGCCGGTCTGCGCCGGCGCCGGCTCCCCGTGCTCGGAACGTGCCTCCATCACGGCGTTGCCGATCGCCACGATCTTCACCGGCTCCATCTCCAGGTCGAACGTCACCTCCAGGCTTTCGCCGCTGATGGACTGCTCGCCCCGGCGCGCGGTCGCCTGGCCGGTGAAGGTGGCGACCGGAACGGGACGCTGCAAGAAGCTCATCTGCTCATGCCACTCGATATCGGTGCGAAGGGGCTCCTCCTCGCCGGCACTGCCTGCTGCTCCTGCGGACGGCGCCACCGTCAGGCGGCCCGGGGCCGGGCATTCCAGGCTCTCGTGCACGTTATCCAGGATCACGTGTGCCGAGGTGATGGAGTGCTGCCCGAGGGTGAGGTTGACAGACTCGCCTGGGCCGGCCAGCAGATCCACCGTGTCGTGCACGGCGTCCCAGACGAGCCGGTCGCAGCGCACGTCCGGCCCGCCGCCGGGAGACTGGTCGCGCACCACGACGTCCCCCTCTGCTTCGACCTTGCGTATCTGATTCGTGTCGGGCTCGAATGTGAGGGCCAGTTGCCGGCAGGTAAGCGAGCCCTTCTGCTGTCGGGCCGTCACCTGTCCCTCGAAGGTGGCCACGTGAAGGGCCACCGGATAGGTCATGGAGGTCGCCCAGGTTACTTCCACCGGTGCGTCGGCCGTCAGGAGTGAAGGACCAATGCTCCTGGCTCGCCTCTCCGGGGCCGGCTGGGGGGCTGTCTCCTCCTTCGGCGGCGCCTTCCACAGCAGCGTGCCGGGCCCTTCGACATGGAACCTGTCGTTGATGCGATGGAACTTCAGCTTCTGCGCGGTCATCTCGAACTCAGGCGTCGTCAGCAGGCATGGCGCGCCGGTCAGCACGCCCGTCTGCGTCACGTTGTCCCAGTTCAGCTTTTCGCCGCGCACCACCTGGTCCCCGTAGGTCAGTTGCGCATCCCCGATGGCTACGATTTCGCTCACCTCCAACTCGTCCTTGCCCTCGGTCTCGCCCAGCAGAACGGTCACTTGGTCGCCGCTGAGGAACTTCTCGCCGCAGACTGCACGAACGTTGTCGAAGAAGTCAACCTTCCGTGCCAGGTGCTGGTAGACCATATTGCCGTCGCAGGTGATGACGACTTCCCGGCTTGCCCCTTCGTCGGTTGCCTCCTCGAGGGCGGCGGCCAGAAAGTCGTCCGAGACATCGTACAGGTGCGCCTCGACATCCTCGAGGATGGTTATGTTCTTCAGTGCCACCTCTACGGTCAGTCCCTTGCCGCTGACCACCAGCGCCGGCGTCCGGTTGCCGTCGCTGTCCACCTTGTCCTTGCGGATTCGCACCGGCTCGTCGGAGACCAGCATGCGCTCCCTCACGCGGTAGACCACCCTGTCGGCCCTTATCTCGAAGTCTTCCCCGCGCACCACGACATTCTCAAAGAGGCGCAGCAGACCGTTAGCCTCATCCAACTCGCCGCGCTCCCCCTTTACCTCCATCTGCCCATGTCCGCCTTCAGTGGGCCACACGGTGACCACCGGCCCAAAGATGTCGTAGACCTTGTCCCGGAGCACCGCTCGCTCGCCCTCCACCACGGCTTCTTCCCGGTTCTCCTCGGGGTCCCTCAGCACGTGGGTGAAGCCGACCCACTCGGCCCGCATGTCGTCGGACGGGGGCTCCCGGCCGGCTTCAGACCCCGCGGCAGGTTCGGTCTCTTCGGGCCGTGCGGACGGCCTCTCAAAGGCAGAAGGCGGGCCCTGCCCCCCGACCGCCTCCCCAGCCGGCCGGGCTCGACGCTGCGGATCGTCGCTCACGAACGCGTAGACAATGAGCGCAAGGCCCCCCAGAACGAGGAGCACGAAACCGACGCGCAGCGATAGTCTGAATGCTCTGTCCATGTTCTTCCCGGCTCAGGTCGCGCGATATTGCCTGAGAACACGTCCCGTTGCCGCCCGCCGCGGCGCAGACGGCCGGGCGCCCGTTTCCTGCACCGAGAGGGCCGCTCCCGCCGTCAGATGCCCGCCGCCCTCGTCCACGCTGATGAGTGTCGCACGGGCGGCTGCCTGTTCATCGGCGCTCACCCGGGCCGTGTTGGTCCCCACGTGCCGCAGGTTGACCGGCCCGGCCGCCGACTGCCCGTCTGCGATGGGCGTCAGGTCGCCGTGGGCAGTGCCGCCTGCCCCTGTGCAATGCGTGGTCACCTGTGCCTCGGTTCGGATCAGTCTTGCGGCGGCGCTTCCGATTTGCCGCCCAGGATCGGGCTGAACAGGACGCTGCGGAGGCTGGCCAGAGGCCACGTTATCTTGCTGAGCACCTGGGATTCGAAGACCGGCTCCTGGATTGTGCCCGAAACGTCGAGCCGGACGAGCTGGCTCTCCACGGCCTGGAGCAGCCACCCCACAACGGGGCTCACGATGGGAATCCCGGCGCCCTGCTCGGGCGCGCCGATGGCCACCATCGTCAGGCCCAACCTCCCGTCGAGCCACACGGCGCCGTAGCCGGAGATGTTCAGTCCCCCGCCCGTCAGGTCGAATGCGCCTATGGTGACCTCGTCGCCGCGCAAGGTGAAGCGCATCTCTCCCCGCGCGGGGGTCTTCTTATCGCCTGGCATGCCCAGGTGCAGGACATTCAATGTCTTGACGAAGAAAGGCGTCTGCCACAGGTGTCCTTCGGTGAGGGCTATGGTGCCTTTGCCGCTGGTACTCTCCGGCTCGCCGACCATGCCGCCAAGGGCAACGGTCCCGGTGAGGCGGCCGGACACCCCGCTCTCTTCGCCGGCCAGGCGTTCAACCAGTCGAGCCAGCTCCAGGTTGGTGAAGCGCGCCCTGGCACCGTAACTGGGCAGTTCTGTTTCGGCGCCGTAGTAGACGATGAGCGCCCCATTGAAATCGCCGCCGCACGTGATGCCGGTGAAGTCGTTGCTGATGGCGCGCTGTTCGGTGATGAGCAACTGCCCTGAAAAGGCCTCGATCGGCACGGGCAGCAGTTTCGGCAGCAGCGCCACGTCCCTCAAGTCCATGTCTATCAAGTAGTGAAGCGGAGTCTCGTCCTGCCCGTCATAGAACACCTTGCCGTTCAGCGAGGCGACCCCCTGCGGCTGGACCTCTTCCCAGACGCGTTCTCCCACGCCCGGGACGGCCTTGAGCAGTTCCTTGCTCAACACCAGGTCCCTGACGGTCACGTAGAGCTCGGCCCGGTCGGCCTGCGGCTCGAAGGTTCCCCGCAGCTCCACAGTGCTGCTGGTCTGAATCCCCCCGTCCGCCTGCTCGTCGGTGACTATGGTGGCCGTGAAGTGCTCGACAAGGACCTTGCCCGCCTCGGCCCTGATGGTGCCGGCCGCATCCGTGAGGGGCATGCTGAGGAACTGCGGCCCGAGACGGCCGCCGTGGCATTCGATCAGGGCGGCGTAGGACATCCGGTCGGAGTCGGGCGCGTCCCTCAGCACGATGGCGGCGTCGAGGTTGACTTCCGGGCGCAGCATCTCCCATATCTGCCCTCCGACGCCGGGAACGGCCTTGACCAGCTCCTCATCCGTCCTCAGATTGCGCACCCTGACGCTGAGGACGCTGTCCCGCCGCTCTCGGTCCACGAACCCGTCCACGACGAAAGGCGCCGCCGAGGCGCCTCCCTGGCCCCCGTCCGGTTGCACGATGATGCCGCGCAGGTCCCGCAGTCGAACGCCGCTGCTGTCCGCCACTACCGTGCCGCTGACCTGCTCCAGGGGCAGGGGCAGCTCCCCGGGGCGGAGCGTCACCCCTCGCAGCTCGGTTACCGCAGCGAAGCGCATGGGTTCGCCCGGTCCGGGCTTCGTCAGCGTGAGTGTGAGGCGGCTCCGACCGGCGGGCCTGAGACGTTCCCACAGGTCTGGTCCTACGCCGGGGATGGCCTCGATGCTTGCGCGGCAGAGGGGCAGGCCTGTGGCCTCGACCGTGCAGGAGCCGCCGCCTCCCGCCATCTGGAACGCTCCGTTCACGCGGACCTGTGTCGCCGGCACCTCGCCGGCCTCCTGGCCGAACTCCTCCGCCGGGATCACGCCCGTGACGTCCTTTATGACGACGCTCGTGTTGGTGATCTCCACCAATCCGTTGACCGAACTGAGGCGCGCCGGAAAGAACTTCGTTCTGAGGCCGCCCTGCGTCAGACGCAGCTTGAAAGAGTAACCGACGCGCCCCTCCGGACGCGACGTGACGGCCCCCTGGAGGGCCAGACCTCCTTCCAGCCGGTAATCGTTCCAGACCCTCCGGCCGAAGGGGATCTGCTGCC
>JAUVVP010000066.1 GCA_030604585.1 Planctomycetota bacterium
CGCCGGCGAAACCCCTGGGCGCCCCAGCCGGGGATGCCCGGCGCCCAGCACCCCCAGCCTGCGCCGCCGCACTCGAAGCTGCTGTTGGGCAGCGCGTTGCGCACCCCTGCCAGAGGCAGCGCCGGGACCCACTCGCGGCGCAACTCGGAGACCTGCTCCAGTTCCACGTCGTCCAGCCACAAGGTCCCCGTCGTGCCGAACCATATCTGGAATCGGCTGTCCTCGGGTTTCAGGTCGCGGCCCGCCTGGAAGGTGAACTCGAACTGCTGCCACTGCTGCGAGGGCACGAAAGAACCGCCCAAGCCCGTGCTCTGCCAGACCCGGCGGTTCACCAGCGCCACCCGGATCAGCCCGCCCTCCAGGTCCGAAGCGCGAGCCCACAGGCGCAGCCGATACCACTTCCGACGCTCCACGCCGACACGGTCCAGTTGGGCGGCCATCGCGTGGCTGGACGGCGAGCCGGCCACGAACTCCATGCACTCAAGTCGCGCGACCCGCCCCCGCGCCCGATCGTCAACCACGCTCAGCCGTTGCTCGATGCCCGAGCGCCCGGACGTCTCCCAACCGTCGGGTGTGACGCCATCCTCACCCGCCTTCTCGAACGAGCCGTTGTAGATCAACGATTCGGCGCGCACGCCCGCGCAAAGAAAGCCCACGACAGCCAGCCCGGCCATTACTGCCAGTTTCAGCTCCATGACCTCGCCTTCATGGGTCTTGAGGGTCGTTCTCGCCCGCCTCGGTCTCCTCGCTGCGCACGAACGAGCCGCAGGTCTCGCAGTGCAGCACCTTTGTCACAACTTCCCTTGCATTGCCGTCGGCGTCCACCACTTCCCTGCGGGACGTGGTAACCTCCATGTTCCTGACGGCGCCGCACTTGGGACAGAACTGCCGCGACATGCCTGCCTCCTCAGTGCCGGACGCCGCTCACCACTGCCGGTACTTGTTGGGGTTGTAGTTCCACCTGTCGGCCACGTAGCGGTACAGGGGCGAAGGCTCGAACTCTCCTTCCGCCATGCGCTTCTCAGCCTCGCCCTCCTTCGCCAGCGGCATCAGGTCCGGGGCGGCGTCGGAGAGCGTTACGGCCACCACGCCGACGTGCCCTTCCACCGCGCCGGAGGAAGCCAGCAGTATCTGGCGGATCGGCTTGTCCGGATGCGGATTCTCCAGCGCAAGAGCATAAAGCCCGGCGCTCGGGAAAGCCAGCGTCGGTCCCTCCCAGGCCAGGGCGCAGAGCTTCGGGTTAAGCCGCGACGGAGGCGGACGCCCGACCTACTGCTCGGCCCTCGCCAGGCGGCGCGAGATGACGGAGCCCGGATGCCTGACGGTCACGCTGTAGATGGAGGTCCTCGCCGTGATGTAGAGCGTGTGGCCGTCCGCGCCGCCGAAGGCAAGGTTCGCCGGCCTCTCCGGCGTCTCGATGGTCTCCAGGTGAACGCCCTCGGGGCTGAAGACCCATACGCCGTCCACCCCGGCCACGTAGACATTCCCCTCGGTATCAACCTTCAGGCCGTCCGGGTGGAGTTCGCCGGGCGGCTCGACCCGGGCGAACACACGGCCGTTCTCCAGAAGCCCGTCCTCGCGCACGTCAAAGGCGCGCAGCCAGTGCATCTCCGTGTCCGCAATGTAGAGGACCTTCTCATCGGGGGAGAAAGCGAGGCCGTTCGGCTTCACGAAATCGTCCACCAGCAGCGTGACCCCTCCGTCCGCACTGATGCGGTAGACGCCCTGGAAGTTGAGTTCGCGCTCCTCTTCGCGGACGCCGTAGGGCGGGTCGGTGAAGTAGACAGCGCCATCGGTCTTGACCACCACGTCGTTCGGGCTGTTGAGGCGGTTGCCCTCGTAGTGCGCGGCGAGCGCCACGACCGTCCCGTCCTGCTGCGTCACGGACACGCGGCGGTTGCCGTGCTCGCAGGCGACCAGCCGGTCCTCGTTGTCGAAGGTCAACCCATTGGAGTTGCCGCTGGGACGGCGGAACACTTCCGCCTCCGGCCCTTTTAGGCTGTAGATGGTGTCCGCCGGAATGTCGCTGAAGATGAGGTGGCCGTCCGGGTGCCAGATCGGCCCCTCGGTGAACTGGAATCCGGTGGCCAGGCGCTCCAGCTCCGAGGTGCAGAGGCCGGTCCCCTCCTCCTGTGTGAGTGCGATGCCCAGGGCGACTGAAATGAGAACAACCAGAACCGCGAGTGCGCTCATCGCGAGTCCTCCCCGCTTAGGTGTTAGGTGTCAGGTGCCAGGTGCTATGTGACATTGCTTTGGCAGAAGAAACACTACGTGACAGCACGTTCTCGTCCCGCCCGAGGCGGGCAAGCCTCGTCCTCGTTCTCGGCCGCTCAAACGTTGATTCCCCTGGCCCTGAGCGCGTCCCTGTTGACCACCCAGCGCGGCTTCCTGCCTTCGAGGACGTCGAGCAGGCCCCGCACGGCGTCCCGGGCCATCCTCGACCTGCACTCGGCCGTCAGGGCGGCAGAGTGCGGCGTCAGGATTACGTTCGGCAGCCGGCAAAGGGCATTGTCGCTCGACAGGGGCTCCGAGGCAAGCACGTCCAGGCCGGCGCCGGCCAGCTTCCCTGCCGAAAGGGCTTCTGCGAGGGCCGATTCATCAACGACTCGGCCCCGCGAGGTATTGATCAGGATCGCGCTGGGCCGCAGAAGGCCCAGCAGCCCCGCGCCGATCAGGCCCTCCGTCTCATCCGTGAGCGGCACATGGAGCGACACAACGCCCGCCCGCCTGAACAACTCCCCCAGGTCCCCTGCGAACTCGACCTCAGCTCCCCCCGGCCACTCCGACACAAACGGATAGTAGGCCAGGACCCGCATTCCAAACGAGACGGCGAGACGGGCGACCTCCCGGCCTATCCGCCCCAACCCGACAATGCCCATGGTCTTGCCCGCCAGGTCGAAAGCCCGCCCGAAATCCCTGGCCTGCCAGTTGCCCTTCCTGACCTCGCCGTCGAGATGGGGCAGGTCCTTCGCCAGGGCAAGTATGAGCGCGAGCGTATGCTCGGCCACAGATGTCTTGTTCGCCTCCGGGGTGTGGCACACGGGGATGCCGCGTTCGGTGGCCGCCGCCACGTCCACGTTGTCAACCCCGGCGCCCGTCCTGGCTATCACTTCGAGGGAGTCCGCAGCGAAGATGGTCTCGCGACTGAGCCTGGTGGCGGTCCGCACCACCAGTCCTGCGACCCCTGCGACGTGCTCCCGAACGACCTCATCCTCCGGCGAAGGCGAGAGCGCAACGTCCACCTTCCCGTCCATCAGTTTAAGGGCGTCTGCATGGATCTCCTGGGTCAGGAGGACTCGCTTCACAAAACGCCCTCCTTCTCGAGGGCCTCGCGGATCGCCTGCCTGGCGGCTTCCTCCAGGGGCAGAAAAGGCCTCCTCGGCGCGCCGCCCCGGTAGCCCATCAGGTCCATGGCAGCCTTGACCCCGGCGACCCCGGCCCGGCCCGAGACCGCCTTGTTGAGGGCAATGAGCCTGAAATGGAGCCGCTGCGCCTGCTCGAAATCCCCCCGGATGAAGGCATCGTAGAGCCTGCAACATTCATCGGGCAAGAGGTTTGCCAGCGAGATCACCCCGCCGGCCGCGCCGCAGACAAGGGCGGTGTAGAAGAAGTTCGCGGACCCGGCCAACACGTCAAACGCGTCGCTGTCCCTGGTCGCCGACAGGTAGGAGTTCATGCCCGAGGGCGAGCTGTCCTTCATCCCGACGATGTTGGGGTGGGCCGCCAGCTCCCGGACCACGGCGGGCGAGAGCTGAACTCCCCCGGCAAAGCCCGGCGCGTTGTAAAGGAGAACCGGCACGGGCACGTTGTCCGCCACTTCGGTGTAGTAGCGGATCAGCACCTCGTCAGTCGTCCGCCTGGCGAAATAGTGCGGCGTCAGCACGCTGACAAAGTCCACGCCCGTCTCCGCGGCCTGGCGGGAGAACTCGATCGTCTCACGCGTTGACTCCCGTGCCGTGCCCGCCATCACGGTCTTGCCGCCCTTGTGCTCGGCGAATACCCTCAGGACTTCAAGCTGTTCGCCCCGCGTCAGGCTCATGAACTCGCCGTTGCTGCCCAGGGCGAGGTAGCCCTTCAGGCCGCTGCGGCCCAGTTTCTCCAGGTTCTCGGCGAGCCAGTCATACCGGACGTCGTCCGCCTCGAACGGCGTTGCGACAGGGGCAAAGACGCCGCTGAGCTTCTCTTCAGCCATGGCCTTCAAACGCTCCAAAAAGATGAACCGCAGAGATCGCTGAGGACGCAGAGACCGACCAAGAAACAACATGAGTAGGAGCTTCTTCGTCTCGGCGCTCTTACTACTCTGCGAAGCAGCGCTTCGCTGCGAAGCACGAGCCGCGCTCTCAGCGGTGAGCCTTTGTTGTCAGGGGGGTTCTATTGCTCCTTTCCGATCGCCGGGTGAGGCGGGCTGGAGCCGAGCCTATGTTCCGCTGCGGGATAGGGCATCGAAGCTGGGTTTGAGGGCCCCGTAGAGGCCGCGGTATATCCGGTAGAGCCCCTCGTAGACCTCGCCGTTCTGCGGGTTGGGACCCGTTTCCGTCTCGATCCTAAGGACTTCCACGGCTTCTTCAACGCTCGGCCAGATGCCCACGCCGACTCCGGCCACCAGGGCCGCTCCATAGGCGGCGCCCTCGCGGCTGCCGCTGACCGTCGTCACCGGGCACTGGAACACGTCGGCCTGTATCTGGCGCCAGAGCGGGCTGAGCGAGCCGCCGCCCGAGGTCCTGATCTCCGTGATCGGGCCCTGCGCGGCGCCGATCAGCTCGGACACGTCCCTGAGGCTGAAGACCACCCCTTCGAGGATGGCCCTGGTGATCTCCGCCCGTCCGTGATGGAGGCCCAGGCCCACCAGGCCCCCGCGCGCGTTCGGGTCGGGATAGGGGCAGCGCTCGCCCATCAGGTAGGGGAGGAAGATCAGGCCGCCTGAACCCGCCGGCGCCGCCGATGCGGCCTCTTCCATGACCTCATAGGCGTCCCGGCCGGTCTGCGCCGCCTTCTCCCTGTCCGCCTCGCACAGGGCATCCCTGAACCACCGGTAAGAGCCGCCGGCGGCCAACGTAACGCCCATGACGTGCCACGTGCCGGGACTGTTGTTGCAGAAAACCTGGAGCCGGCCGTCGGCATTGGGGCGAAATCGCTCCAGTCCCATGGCCACTATCCCGGCGGTGCCGAGTATCGTGCCGAGTATGCCGGACTTCACCAGGCCCATTCCGGTCGTCTGGATCACGGCATCACCGCCCCCACCGACTACGGGAAGGCCCGCCGGCAAGCCCGTCGCCTCCGATGCCGCGTCCGTGGTGCGCCCGGTGACCTCGGGAGACTCGAAGCAGTCGGGCAGACGCTCTGCGGGTATGTCGAGCAGGTCCAGCAGCTCGCCGCACCAGCGCCGCCGCCTAACGTCGAACAGGCCGGTGCCCGAGGCGTCCGAGACCTCCGTGGCAAGCTCGCCGGTGAGGCAATGACGAACGTAGTCCTTCGGGTTGAGGAAGACATGCGCCCTGTCGTAGAGTTCGGGCTCCTCCTGGCGCAGCCACAGGATCTTCCCGCCGGTGTAGCCCGGCAGCATCTGGTTGTTGGTCAACTCCAGCAGGCTGGGGACGCCCCCGACCAGCTCGTGGATGCGCCGGCACTGGGGCCCCGTCCTCTGGTCATTCCACAGTATGGCCGGCCGCAGGACCCGATGGCCCCCGTCCAGAGCCACCAGGCCGTGCATCTGGCCGCTCAGGCCAACGCCTGCGACTTCGTTGCCAGGGGCCCCGGTCTCCTTCAGCAGCCGCCGCACGCCGCTCTGGACCGCCTGCCACCAGTCTGCGGGGTCCTGTTCCGCCCAGCCCGGCCGGGGTGTCATCAGCGGGTACTCCTCCAGCGAAGAGCCCCGCACCGTGCCGTCGGCGTCAATGAGGACCGACTTGCACCCCGTGGTGCCTATGTCAATCCCCATGAGATACCCGGCCATGGACTGCCCTCCGTTTCCTGCTCTTGCTCCTTCTCCTGCTCGCACTCCGTCCGGTGGAGCACGAGCAGAAGTGCCGCGCCGACCGCACTACGTGAACTCGCGTCCGCCTGTGCGGCCGGAAAACCGAACGCGGACGTGCTTGACCTTCAGGTATTCGTAGAGCCCTTCAGGACCGTGCTCGTGCCCCATCCCGCTCTCGCCCCAGCCGCCGTAGGGCGCATTGACGACGCCCGCGTCCGGGTTGTTGATCGCCACGTTGCCGGCCCGAAGCTCCCGGCAGAGGCGGTCGGCTTCGTTCAGGTCGTTGGTGAAGGCATAGGAGGCCAGCCCGTAAGGCGTGTCATTCGCCAGGGCAATGGCCTCGTCCAGGGCCTCGAACGACATCACGCCGACCACCGGCCCGAACGTCTCTTCACGCATCACAAGCATCTCGTGATTCACACCGGCAAGGATGGTCGGCTCGAAGAAGAAGCCCTTGCGGAACTCCTCGCCTTCGGGACGCCGGCCGCCGCAGGCGATGCTCGCCCCCTTCTCGACCGCATCCGCAATGTGCCGCTCGGCCTTCTCCACCCCTTCTCGACTGGCCATGGGCCCGAGGTCACAGGGCGCCCTGGTCAGGCCGTTGCCGATGAGCAGTTTCCCGGTCGCCTCCACGAAGCGTTCGAGAAAGACGTCGTGGACGTCCCGATGGACGTAGATGCGGTTGATGGCGATGCGGATCTGGCCCATGTTCCGGAACGAGCGGCGCACGGCCGCCCGCACCGCCGCCCCCAGGTCGCAATCGCGGCAGACGAGCATGGGACAATGGCCGCCCAGTTCCAGGGACACCTTCTTCAGGTGGGCGGCGCAGTCGGCCAGGACCTGGCGCCCGACCTCAGTCGAGCCGGTGAAGGCGACCTTCTTGACAAAAGGGCTGGCGATGAGCAGACGGCCCACGACCCCGCCCGGCCCGGTGACGCCACTCACCACCCCGGAAGGCACCCCGGCGTCCGTCAGGCACTGAAGGAACAGCAGAGGCGAAAGGGGCGTGAGCGACGGGGGCTTGGCTATCATCGTGCATCCGGCGGCCAACGCTCCCCCGACCTTCCAGGCGAGCAGCTCAACGGGGTAGTTCCAGGGAGAGATGGCCGCTGCCGGGCCGACCGGTTGATAGATGACTCGGCTCTCCGTATCGGCCTCAACGTTGGGCACGATGCGCCCGTAGACGCGCTCCCCCTCTTCGGCATAGTAGCGCAGGATGCCGGCCGCCTTCTTCACCTCGCCCTGGGCTTCGAGCAGGGGCTTGCCTTGCTCTTCGGTCATGGTGCGACCGATCTCCTCGGCGCGTGCCGCCACCAGTTCGCCGCCGGCCCGCAGGCACTCCCCCCGCTGGGCCGGCGACAGCTTCGCCCAACCGGAAAACGCAGCGTCCGCGGCCTCGACCGCCCTGGCGACGTCTTGCGGCGTCGCCCGCGGCACCTGGGCGAAGACCTCCTCCGTGGCGGGATTGACAACGTCCATGACGCCGCCGTCGGCCGCTTCAACCCACTCCCCGCCGATCAGCATCAGTTGACGCCTCATGCCCCGCCCCCATCCTCACCCAGGCGGCAGGTGACCCAGACGACCGTCAGGGGCGTGTTCCCCCTCTGGTAGGTCGTGTGGTGCTCGCCGGGAGGCACGTAGAAGGCATCGCCGGCCCTAATCGGGAACTCATCGTCTCCGACCTTCATCAGCCCTTCGCCGCAGACCACGAAGTAGACTTCTTCCCTGTCGTCGTGGACGTGGCCGGTCGTCTTGCCCGTCGCATAGATGGTCGTATGCCCCATCTTCAAGCGTCGGGAGGGAGAGTTCTCAGGATCGATCAGGAAGTAAGTGTCCCTCAGGGTCTCTGTCTTCCGGCC
>JAUVVP010000320.1 GCA_030604585.1 Planctomycetota bacterium
AGGGCCGTCATGCAGATGGCCGTGCCCGCCTCGCTGCGAGCCTCGGCGACGGGGGGCCGGCTGGATGCGTTCCCGCCGGCGGTCCGCGGCCTGCTGCCGGCCGGCATAGACCCGACGATCCGGCCGCTGCCCATCCCCCGGGCCGTCGGCGGCATGGCGGCCGGCGGCCGCCCGCTGCGCTCTCTATTGGAGGGCAACGGGTTCGTGCCGGTACAGATGGTGGCGCCGGCCGCGCGGTCCGACGCGATGGCAGAGGCGAAGCTCGAGCCGGGAGTCTCGGTCGGGGCCGTGTTCGTCAGGGGCGACCTGGACATCTCGGGCATGGGCACGCTGACGTGGATCGAAGGAGACACGGCGCTGGCCTTCGGGCATTCCCTGTTCGGTTCCGGCGAGACGGACATCCCCCTGGCGCTCGGCGACGTGCAGGCAGTGGTGCCCTCGTTGCTGAAGTCCTTTAAGCTGACCGCCGCCGGCAGGATCGTCGGCCGCATAACCCAGGACCGCGAGTCGGCCGTGCTGGCGAAGATCGGGGAGGAGGCGCCCACCTTCCCCTGCAAAGTGCGCGTGAAGGGAACCGTGGACGACGAGTACGACTACCGCGTGGCCGGCTACTGGGAGACCGCCCCGATGTTCACCTTCTACGCCCTGGCCAACAGCAGCGCCCGCTGGGAAGGGATAGGCCATCGCTACACCCTGACGGCCAGGACGACGATCTCCCTGAAGGGCCGCAAGGAGCCGTTGGTCCTGGAGAATGTCTATACCAGCTACTCGGTCGTGCCGCCCAGCATGGACCTGGTCGTGATGCCCATGGAGATGCTGCTGCTGAACCCCTACCGGGAGGTAGAGATTGAGGCCGTGGACTACGAGCTGGAGGTCAGGCCGGGGTTCGAGGCCGCCTTGATAGAGTCCGCGTGGGCGGACCGGGTGCAGGTCGAGCCCGGCTCGGAGGTGACCGTCTACGTGAGGCTTCGCCGCTACCGGGGCGACCAGACGGTGAAGAAGCTCAAGCTTCAGGTCCCCGATACCGCCAGGCCCGGAACCAAGGTGACGATCATCGTCTGCGACGCCATGACCAATCGCGTCATCAAGAGGGGCCTGGACCCGGGCTTCTTCGCCCCGCGAAGCTTCGAAAGCGTGGTGGACATGCTGGAAGAGATGGACTCGAACAAGAACCTGGTGCTGCGCGCCTCGTTCTTCGAGCAGGGCCTGCGCTATGCCGGTGGAGCCATGCCGGCCCTGCCGCCCTCCGCCCTGAGCATCCTGGAGCACAACCGGCTCGGCGGCGAGGCCGAGCCCCTGGTGACGGACATCGAGCAGAGCGTCCAGACCCCGTGGGTGCTGGAAGGCTCCCAATCCGTGTCCCTGACCATCAAGCTGCCTGAGACTTACAGCCCGTGAGCGCGCCTGCGGAGGGACCGGCCCGGCGTCGGCCCCTACCGGCGGCGCGGTAGGAGAGAGCGATGAAGAGAGCGGCCCCGCTGATCGTCTTTGCCCTGCTGCTGGCGGCCCCTCAGGCCACGGCGACGATCGGCAAGACCTGGAAGACCAGCGGAACGGAGCAGTTCGCCGCCGGCAAGCTGGAGGGCGTCTCGGTGCTCTCCACCGGGCCGGTGGAACTCGCCCCTGAGGCGGAGAAAATCGAGGGCGTCGAGGCCGAGTTCGTCTGGGACGTCGAGGCGGCGGCGGACGGGACCGTCTACGTGGCGACCGGCGGGCCCGCAGCGGTCTACGTGCTGAAGGCCGGCAGGGCGGAACTGCTGCACGAGAGCGAGCAGAAACACGTCCTGAGCGTGCTGCCCCTGCCCGACGGCTCGGTGCTGGCCGGCACCGCCCCGCAAGCCGTCATCTTCCGCATAGACCGCCACGGAAAGACGACCACATTCGCGGACCTGGAGGACTCCTACGTGTGGGACATGGCCATCGGGCCGCACAACAGGATCTACTGCGCCACCGGCCCCGAGGGCAGGCTGATGGAGCTGAACCGCGCCGGCGAGGTCACCGAGCGCCTGAAGGCCAAACAGAAGAACCTGATGTGCGTCACGGTGGACGAAGACGGCACCGTCTATACCGGCACCGACACTGACGGCTACATCTACCGCATCGAGCGCGGCGAGAGGTCCGCGGTGCTCTACGACGCCGAGGAGAGCGAAGTGCACGACCTGGTGGTCGGTCCGGAAGGCGAGCTGTATGCGTGCACGGCCCAGAGCCGTCCGGCCGGCCGGCCCGGGGGCCCGCCTTCGGGCCCCCCGGAGAGGCGCCCCGAGAGGCCGGCCGAGCCGCCTTCCCCCTCGCCGGGGGCAGGGGCGCCCGCCGCGCACAACAGCATATACCGCATCGTCCCAGGCCAGGGCGCCGTGCTGCTGGCCCGTTTCGACAAGATGTTCGTGCTGAGCCTGGCGCTGGCCGGCGACCGCGTCCTGGCCGGCACGGGCACGGACGGCCGACTGATGGCGGTCGGCCCCGACATGTTGTACAGGATCCTCACCGAGTTCGACGTCGGGCATGTAACGGCGATGGCGGTCCTTCAGGAAGGCGACGTCATCATCGGCACCTCGAATGCCGGCAGCCTGTGGCGCCTGAAGCCGGGATGCCGCGACCGCGGCAGCCTGGTCAGCGAGCCCTTCGACGCGGGCTACCTGTCCCGGTGGGGAAGGGCCTCCTGGAAGCAGAAAACGGCAACGGGGCAGAACATCCGCCTCAAAGTGCGCACCGGCAATTCCGGAGAACCCGACGAGCACTGGAGCGAGTGGTCGGACTGGGCGACGGACCCCGACGGGGAGGCGCTCGAGGTGCCCATGGGGAGGTTCGTGCAGTTCCAGACCGAGCTGAGCACGCGGGCGAAGGCCGGCACTCCGGTGCTGCTGGAGGTCAACCTGAGCTACCGCCAGGCCAACAGGAAGCCGCGCATCGAGGACCTGACGGTGGACGGCCAGTCGCTGCTGGGCAGGAAGGAGCGCGCGGGCACCCCCTCGCGGGCGCGGCCCTCGGGACCATCGGCCCAGCGGAATGCGCGGGCCGCGCGGGAGCCCGGCGCGCCTTCCGCCCGGAAGTCCATCGAGTGGAAGGCCTCGGACCCCAACGGTGACGAGCTGTTCTTCGAACTCTATTACCGCGGCCTCGACGAGTCCGAGTGGAAGGAGATCGACGAGGACCTGCGCGACAAGACCAGCTACACCTGGGACACTTCGCGGACGCCCGACGGCCACTACTTGCTGAAACTGATCGCACGGGACGACGCGGTCCGCCCCGAGGCAGAGGCGCTCGCCGACCAGAAGGTGACCAACCCCCTGCTGATCGACAACCGGCGCCCGGCCGTGTTGGACCTGAGCGCCCGACGCCGGCCGGACGGCTCCTTCGAGCTGAGCGGCGTCGCCCAGGACGAGCACAGCCGCATCACAGCGATCGAGGTCAGCCGCAACTCCGAGGACTGGCTGCCCGTGTTCCCGACCGACGGCATCCTCGATTCCCTGCGGGAGCCCTTCAGCTACCGCACGGAGCCCCTGGAGCCGGGCGAGCACGTCTTCGTCGTCGCCACCACCGACAGCAGCCGCAACACCGGCAGCGGCAAGGTGGTGGTAACGGTGGAGGCGCCCGGTCGTTGAAAGAAGTGGGATCGTGTGGGTGCCACCTTCAGCCGAAGCTTGGAGGTGAAGGATTGGGCTGTGGCAGACGGGCACGGCCAAACGAGTTTGACCGTGGCACCCAGGCTTCCTGTCGCAGAAGGTGGCCACCGCCCGGGCCCGCCCCAAAGGGGCGCGGGAATCAGACCGCCCGGCGAGCTAGTTGGCGGCGGAGCCGCCGGGGCGTATAGCCTGGGGCTTCAGCCCCAGGAAGGGGGGTCACCTCCCGGGCCCGCCCTGAAGGGGCGGAGCAACCAGACCGCCTGGCGAGCTAGTTGGCGGCGGAGCCGCCGGGGCGTATAGCCTGGG
>JAUVVP010000290.1 GCA_030604585.1 Planctomycetota bacterium
CGCGCCCCAAGCGCACCGGCATTGCGCATCAGCCCCACCAACTGGTCCAGCTCGTAGCAACTGATCCCGTAGTCCCGGGCGCAGCTCCGATGCGACTCGTCCATCAGGCGGCCGAAGCCCGCCAGGTCGCCGTCCTTCAGGCAGGCGGCGGCACGCTCAGTGCGCTCCGCTTCGCTGAAGACGTGGCAGCAGCGGGGGAGCACCTTCAGCCCTTCGCCCGGCATCGGCAGGAGGCGGCCGTCCGTCATCCGCAGGAACTGCCTGGTGAACCGCCCCGGATCGATGTCGAGAAGGGCGGCGGCACGGCGCAGCGACAGTCCCTCACGCCCTTCCACGGCTCGCCCGATCAGTTCCGACAGCTCAGTGATCGACTGCCGGGCGTGTTCCGCCAGGTCCGCCAGGCGTTCGGGCGGCTCAACGCCGAGCTGGCGGGCCAGCAGGTGCACGCCGACCTTGCATTCGAGCACGCGGCGATTGTAGCGCAGCCGGTGCTGGCCCGTCTTCTTGGCGCGCACCGTGCTGTGGGCCGCGATGATGCGATGGTCGGGCGGAAAGGGGAGCCGCACCACCCGGAGCGGAAAGAAGTCGATCTTCAGCGCCTCGCCTTCGCGTGCGAGCAGGCAGACGGCCTGGTCCATCCCGCCGCCCTGCGTGCCGACGTAATGCTCGGCCTCGGCCATGCGGTCGGCCATGGCCCGCCGGCCCAGGCTCAGATGGTTCGCGGCGCAGAAGGCCAAGCCCGAGGCCACCACCAGGGCCGTGGACGAGGAGAGGCCGGCCGCCGTGGGGATGTCCCCGTCCACCAGACACGAGATGCCCCGCAGCCCGTCCAGCTCCCTGCCCTCTTCGAAAGCCAGCTCGAGCAGTGACTGGACCGCGGCCTTCACATAGTTCACCCAGTCTCCGGAAGCGCACGGGGTGGCGGCCCCGGCAAGCTCGAACTGCCGGTCCTCGTAATGGGACGAAGCGCCGTTCTTCAACACCACGGCGCCGTCGTCGCGAGGGGCGACCGCCATCCGAATGGCGCGGTTGATGGCCATCGGCAGGACGGGGAACCCGTTGTAATCGGTGTGCTCGCCGATAAGGTTGATCCGGCCGGGAGCCCTGATAAGCCAGCTCGGCCGCCGGCCGTCGAAGCGGCTGCTGAACTGCTCTGCAAGCCTGCTGAGCTCCTTCGGCAACGTCATTCCAATTCCCTGTCCCTGGATGGGCAGCGGCACGGAACTCCCCTGCAACCGGGTGGGCAGCCAACGGCTCGGCGATGCAGCGCGCCGATTATAGCCCGCCCCCGCCGGATTTGCCACCTGCCGGCGGTGCGGATATCATGGCGCGCCCGGATGCTCGAACGGAAACGGAGCGAACATGAAGACCTATGAGGAACCGGCTCGCCGGATTCCCGTGACGCGGGACGTTGACGTCGTGGTGGTGGGAGGGGGCCCCGCCGGGCTGGCGGCGGCCATGGCCTCGGCCCGCAGCGGCGCCGACACGGTGCTGGTGGAGCAGTTCGGCTACCTGGGCGGCACGGCGACCGCCTCGCTGATGGCGTGCATCAACGGCTTCCGCAACCAGGTGGAGCCCGACGCAACGCAGACCGTGCGCGGCATCGCCGAAGAGATCATCCTCGAACTGAAAGCGCTCGACGGACTCGGCCAGAGCCCCTATCCCCAGAAGCCCTACCCGACCGAGCCCGGGCGGCTCGAGTACAGCTACGCCATAGACACGGAGAAGTTCAAGTACGTCACGCTCAGGATGTGCGCGGAGGCCGGCGTGGACATCATGTTCCACACCTACTTCTGCGACAGCATCGTGGAGGGCGGCGCGGTGCGCGGCGCGGTGCGCGGCGCGATAGTGGAGAATAAGTCCGGGCGACAGGCCCTGATGGCGCACGTTGTAGTGGACGCCAGCGGCGACGCCGACGTGTGTGCGCGGGCCGGCGCGCCCTTCTGGCAGACGCGCAAGGACGAGGCGCCGCGCCTGAACGACTCCCTAATGTACCGCATACAGTTCGGGTCCGCGCGGCCTGAGGGGACGTTCGCCTGCGATTTCGGAACGAACGCCGTCGTCTGGGGCCCCGGCGTGGGGCCCATCAACGGGGTGGATGGCGACGAGCTTTCGCGGGCCGAGGTGGACGCCCGGCTGCGCGTCTACGAGGACTTCGCCGGCAAGCAGGCCGAGCATCCGGAACTGGCCGACGCCCGGCTGGCCGAGACGCCCCCGCTGCTGGGCGTCCGGCAGACGCGCTTCGTGGAGGGCGAGTACAAGCTGACAGCCGAGGACGCCCTCACCGGCCGGCGCTTCGACGACGTGGTGGCCATCAGCTCCTGTGCCATCATCCACTACTACGGCTATCGCCGCTACCTCGAACACGAGGGCTACGACATCCCCTATCGGTGCCTGGTGCCGAAGGAGGTGGACGGTCTGCTGGCGGCCGGCCGGTGCATCTCCAGCGAGCAGCAGCCGTACGAATCCCACCGCGCCATGGCGCCCATAATGGCCATCGGCCAGGCGGCCGGCACGGCTGCGGCCCTCTGCTGCCGCACCGGCGCCGCCCCGCGTTCGCTGAGCGTGCAGCTCCTCCAGGACGAACTGGAGTCGCACGGCGCCGTCGTCCGAATCGGTGGGAAGGGCCTGTGACCCGGGGGCCGCGCCCTTCCGGCGGCCGGCTCCGGGGTTTTTCTTGCCTTTGGGGGCGCGCCTGTCCGTATAATCTATGTCGAAGATGACGGGTCCCCCGAGAGAGCCTCGACGGCGGCTTTAGGGGACCGCTACCCCGCGTGATGGAACATCCGGATGGCCGGCCAGTCTGAGCACAGCGCGCGCCGAAGCAGCCGCATCGGCACGGACGGCAGGGCCCCCGCCAGCAGCGGGGCCGCCGCCAGCAGCGGGCGCTATGCGGAGCTGATGAAGATCTACGTCAAGGTCGACATGGCAGGCATCAGCGGCATCGTCAGCCCGGACCAACTGCAGCCCGGCGGCCCCGAATACGACGGCGCCCGCCGCATGCTGACGCACGACCTGGGCGCGGTCCTGGACGGAGCGTTCGGAGCCGGATGCGACGAGGCCCTCATCTACGACGCGCACATGGCCGGCCGGAACGTTGACCTGGACGCCCTGGACCGCCGCGCCTCCGTCGTCTCCGGCAAGCCGCTGCCGACGGACGGTTTCTTCTACGGGCTGGACGATTCCTTCCACGCGCTGTTCCTGGTCGGCTTCCATGCGCGCGCCGGTGCGCAGGACGCCCTCCTGCCCGGCACCTACGAAGACGACATCGTGTCGCTGAGCGTCAACGACACGGAGGTCGGGGAGATCGGCCTGGAGGCGGCGCTGGCCGGCAAGTTCGGCGTGCCGCTGGCCTTCGTGTCGGCAGACTCCGGCGGCGTGCGCGAGGCGAAGGAGCTGCTGGGAGACGAGGTGGAAGCAGTGGAAGTCAAGCGGGCCATCAGCGCCACCAGCGGCATCTGCCTGCCGGCGGCCAGGACGGCAAAGCTGTTGCGCGAAGCGGCGGGCCGGGCATTCCGCAGGGCGCCCACCGTGCCCCCGGTGGTCTTCCAGTCCCCCACGACGCTGGAGGTGACGTTCAGCACGGCCAGGAGCGCGGCCGCACTGGAGAAGATGCCCGCCATCGAAAGGACCGGCGAGGCAACGGTCCGCACCGAGGGGGCGAGCATCCTGGTCGCCTACCGCAACTTCGTCCTCGCCCGCGAGCGCAATGGGCCCGGATGAGCCCCTAACAAAAAGAACTCACCGCCGAGGGCGCAGAGCTTGCCCGCCTCCGGCGGGAACGCCGAGCCGAAAAAGATCCCATTGGTATTGCTCTGCAACGGTCTCTGCGTGCTCTGCGGTTCATTCTGTTAGGGCATCTTAGTCCCCAATGATCTCCTGGAGCGCCGTCTCGTAGACCTCGTGGTCGGCGGCCGAGAAGAGGACGAACCTGACCACGTCAAGGCGGCCGTCGTTTTCCCGCAGGAAGCCCACCACGGTCCGCAGTGCAACGCGGGCCGCCTCGCGGATGGGGTATCCGTAGGCGCCCGTGCTGAGGGACGGAAACGCCACCGAGCGGAGGTCGTTCCCGAGCGCCACCTGGAGGCTGGAGCGATAGGCGCCGGCCAGCAGTTCTCCCTCGCCCCGCGTTCCCCCGTGCCAGCGGGGGCCGACGGCGTGGATGACGTGCCGGGCGGCCAAGCCGCCGCCGGTCGTGATGACGGCGCTGCCGGTGGGGCAGCCGCCGATGCGTC
>JAUVVP010000431.1 GCA_030604585.1 Planctomycetota bacterium
CTAAGAACTCCTAACAATACTACATCTACCGCAGAGCGCGCAGCTCGTGCTTCGCACCGAAGCGCTGCTTCGCAGAGTAGTGAGAGCGCAGAGGCAATCAAGACGCATAATCAATGGTTTTGGCCCTTCAGTCCCGCGCATGCGGGATCAGGATGAACCCTTCTCGGCGGGCTCTGCGTCCTCCGCGGTTGGTCTTGTTAGATGCACTAAGCCGGCGGCCCGCGCTCAGTCCGCCGAGCCTTCGGCGCCGCCGCTCTGGTCCGCCCATCGGATGTCGCTCACCAGCAGTCTCCGATAGACCGGCTCGGGCACGTAGGGCTTGACCACCTCTTCCCAGCCATCGAAGCCCGCCAGGCCTTTGACGAAGCTGCTGCTGACCTCGCATATCTCCCTCGGCGGGATCAGGAAGACGGTCCCCACGTCCGGCTCCAGGTCCTCGTTGATGTTGCGCATTGCGTGCTCGAACCGGTAGTCCTCCTCGGTGCGAATGCCGCGCAGGATGTAGCCGGCGCCCCTGGCCTGGGCGTAATGCACCAGGAACTGGCCCTCGAAGCTGTCTACCTCCACGTTGCCGAACCCCCGCGTGCACTGGCGCAGCATCTCCAACCGGTCCGCCAGGCTGAACGTGTACTGCTTGTGGGGGTTGATGCCCACCGAGACGATGAGGCGCTCGAACAGCTCGGCGCCCTGCTCGATCATGTACATGTGCCCGCTGGTCGGCGGATCGAAGCTGCCCGCGTAGACGCACGTCTTCGACCTGTCCCCGCCCGGGTTGCTCTTCACGATCGTGCCCTCCGTTACGGTCCAGCCCTCATGGCGCAGCAGGCGCCCCTTCCATTCCAGGCCCGCGCCGAATCCGCCCAGCCCCCCGCCGGCAGCCACAACGCGGTGGCAGGGGATGAAGATGGGCAGCGGGTTCTTCCCGAGCGCCTGCCCGGCCGCCCTGGCGCCCCCCGGCGAGCCGGCGCGCGCCGCCAGTTCGCCGTACGTCACAACTTCCCCGAAAGGCACCTTCCTCAGTTCGTCGTAGACCCGCCGTGCGAACGGACCGACGCCCGACAAACTCAGCGCACCGGCCTCTACCCGCACGTCCTGCCCGCGGCAGTAACGCCGAAGCGCCCCGATGAACGGGGCCATCGCGGCCGAGGGCGCCCCGGCCCGGCGGCCATCCGCCGACGGCTCCCCATCACGGCAGAGCCGCGTGCCGACCAGCTTGCGGTCCCGCACCTTGAGTTCTATAGCCCCGAACGGGCTCTGGTATATGGCCGTCTCTGTCTCGTCCACGGTCTCGTTGTGGAACGCGCTCCCGGACGCTGTACCATCTCATTCCGGCGCGCCAGTCGGGGCAGGGGGGCTAAAGCTCGTCCAGCGGCACGACATTGTAGCCCCGCGGTGGCTTGTACTCAAACAGTTTGTCCTTGACCTTCGTGTTCGTGCGGATCTTGCTCAGCGTATAGGTGTGCACGATCTCGCCGCCGCTCTCGTGCAGCACGAGCACGTGCGGAAGCCACAGCTTCTCGGACACTTCCACCTCGACGGCGGCGTAGCGGGCCGGCCGGTCTTCCCTTTCACGCGGCGTGAACTTCAGCCGGTAGAGCGTCTCGCCGCCGTCCTCCTCCCGTTCTCTTGTCGAGACCAGTTCGACGTGGTAGTCCTCGACCAGTTGCTCGGCGCCCGTGCCATAGCCGAAGTCCAGGAAGGCCACCTCCCGGCTTCCATCCTCCGGCCTGGCCGCCTTGTAGACCTCGACCTGCTTGTCGTTGTGACTGACCACCCACCAGTGCTCGCCGTCGGTGTAGACCTCCTCGTTGCGCGGCTTGCCGAGCTTGAGCACGATGCGGCCCGGCTTCTTGAAGGTGAGCGTGCCACGTGACCTCTGCTTCTCGTCCAGGAGGGGGATCTCTCGCTGGTACACCACTTTTGCGGTGACGTCCTCGAGCTTCTCGTTGGCTTCGTCCAGCTTGCGCAGCACCGTCTGAAGCTCAGGCGGCAACTCGTCCCACGCCTTGCCGGCCTCCTGTGCCGCGTCCTGCGGCGGCGCCGGTCCGGCCGGGCTGTCGTCGTCCGCTGCGACAGCCCCCGGGGCGAATCGCAGCAGCAAGGCGCCGGCCAACAGCAGTTGCCATGCCACTCTGATCGGCAGTGAGATCGCCATTCGCTCAGTCCTCGGAAGCCGTGTCGGGCACTACGTCCAGCAGTTCACGCAGGTCCTCGATAACGAGGTCGGCGTCCTGCGGCGGCTCCCGGTCTTCTCGGGTCCTGACGAAGGCCGTCCGGGCGCCGGCGGCGCGGCCCGCCTGCACGTCGAAAACGTAATCGCCCACCACCAGCAGCTCCGCCGGGGCGAGCCCCAGCTCGCCCGCTATCCTCAGCACCGGCTGCGGCGAGGGCTTGGGCTCACCATCGTCCCGGCTCACACAGCAGTCGAACCGCAGGCCAAAGCGGCGCAGCACCGTCTGCACCGACTCCCACGAGTTCCTGGTCAGCAGCGCCGTCTTGACGCCCCGGCGGACCAGCTCCTCGGTCACCTCCTTCGCACCGTCGCGCAGCGTGCACTGCCGGGCGGCCCGCCGCTCGTGACGGTGAAGCACGCCGCGCATCCGCCTGCGCTCCGACTCGGGCCTCCCTTCGATGTACTCAAGTATGGGCCGGCCCTTCGGGATACCGCACTCGGCCCTGATCAGGTCGAAGTCCAGGGGCGAGACCGTCAGTGTGCCGTCCATGTCGAACACCACCCCCTTGAGCCGGGCCAGTGGGCCTTTCTCCCTCATTCGCCCTCCCCGAACGCAGACGCCCTCCCTGCTCCCTATATGATAGCCCCGGCCGGGCAACAGTTCCAAGGCCTTTGCCGGCTCCGCCCGTGAGAACCGCTGCAGGAGGGGGCCCAGCGGCGGCTCGGCAGGGGCACAAGGGCGGTGCGGTCCGTGGAAAACGCGAGCCGTTCCCTGTAACATGAGGACCTGGCCAGGCC
>JAUVVP010000404.1 GCA_030604585.1 Planctomycetota bacterium
ATCGACAACCGCCTCCTGAAAACTGGCCGCCACGTCGGCCACAAAGTCCGGCGCATAGGCAGCGTTCTCGATGTCCTCCTTGGAAGCGTTCTGCCCCAGGCAGTGATAGAGAACCGCCGTTTTCAAGCCGCTGAAGCTGAAGTCCGCGCCCTCCGGCTCAAGCCAGCTCCGGGGGAAATCCACGGCGCGCGGGTTGCCCCGGCGCGCGGCCCCCTCGACCGCCGGCCCGCCGGGATAGCCCAGACGCAGCATGTTCGCCACCTTGTCGAACGCCTCGCCCGCCGCGTCGTCCACCGTGCCGCCCAGATAGCTGTGCGAGAGCGGCCCTTCGGTCAGGAAAAGGCTCGTATGCCCGCCGCTGACCACCAGGCCGACTGCCGGAAGACCGGGCTTGCCGCCTTCAAGCCAGACCGCATAAATATGGGCGTGGAGATGGTTTACAGCCAGAAGCGGAAGCCCGAGCGACCAGCTCAGCGCCTTCGCCGCAGTCACCCCGATCAGCAGCGCGCCGATCAGGCCCGGCGTCGTCGTCACCGCAACGCCGTCCAGCTCCTCCAACCCCACGTCGGCCTCTTCCAAAGCCACCTTGATGACCGGCAGGATGTTCTCGATGTGGGCCCGGCAGGCGATCTCGGGGACGACCCCGCCGAACCGCTCGTGCAGCTCGTGCTGCGTGCTCACGACGTTCGAGAGGACACGCACGCCGTCCTCCACGATGGCCGCCGCGGTCTCGTCACAGGACGTCTCTATACCGAGTATTCTCATAACCCATGCGCGGCCAAGGAGACCCGTTCACTCATTGTCATCCTCGCCGCCTGCCCTCCGCAGTCCCGTCCCGTCCCGCACGTGCGGGAGGAGGACGTAGGCGGGCAGCCTTCGCAGTTCAGGTCTTAGCGTACGGGTTCTTGGCGAGGATGTCAAAAACGCTCATCGCCCGGGAGGGGACGGATCGGTCAGCAGCGCCGAAACCGGACAGAATTCAGCACAGAGGGCGCAGAGAAGGACCAGGCTAACCACGACGGCACCACGAGCACAACGCACACAAAAGCAAAGGCCGGCACATCTCAGACTTCTTGCCCGCCGTAGCCTCGCGCAGACGATAAGAGCTACTACGACGCGGGAAAAGGATTAAAGGCCAGAAACGCATCCGTTCCTTCCCGTGTCTGTGTTTACGTCGTGCTCGTCGTGTCGTCGTGGTCAACTCCGGCGTTTCGTTGTCGGTGGCGGGCCAGCTCGATGACAATCTGCATGGCTTCATCGCCCGTTTCGGCGCGGGTCCGAGGAAGGCGCTCGAACAGCTCCCGGAAGCGTACCCCTGGGACGCGCTCCACGATCTCGCACAGCTCGTCGAAGTCGGCCGGCATCGGCGGAAGCTCCGGCGCCGCCTCCGCGAAGACAAGGGCCAGGCCGCCGAGGACTGTGCGCAGATCACCGGAAGCGCTCTGCAGAAAGATGACGCCGGCCCCCACCCGATGCGCCAGGGCGACGGCCTGCTCCCTGCCGGCGCGTCGCACGTGGTTGGCCAGGTTGTTGTGGCTTGTGGCGCAGTTCTGCGGGTCGCCGGCCCGGTAGCTGTACCGCAGTGCCGTCTCCTCAAACCGGACCGCCTGCCCGTGCTGCCTCCGCTCGTCCTCCAGGTCAGCCAGGGCCGTGAAGACTGCCCCAAGGGCCCGAACGTCTTGCTCACGCTGAAACACGCGCCGGCAGTCGCCGAGCACCTCGCGGGCGTCGTCGTAGCGGCGCAACCCGAGCAGCGGGCCGTAATCGTTGAAGCGCGTGCGGGCGACCTCCAGGCCGGGCGCGCCTCGGGCCGACGTGCTGGCCAGGATTGCGGCGTTCAGCATGAGGGCGGTTTCCCAGCGCTCCAGCCGGACGGCGGCCTCGCGGCCCACGTCGAGGATGCCCTCCCGGACGTTCCAGGGAGTGACCGCTTCGTCCTCGTCGCCTTCCTCGGGCAGCCCGTCCATTTCCTTCCGCAGGCGCTCGACCCCCGACAGCGCCTCCTCATACTGTCCCAACGAGTTGAGGACTTGCAGGCGCTGGCCTTCGTCGCCGAGCTGCGTCCACTGCCCCAAGCCGGCGCGCCGGGTGTACTCCTTCTTTTCGTCAACGAGCGGAAGCGCCTCCTGCGCCCGCCCGGTCCGACGCAGGATATTGATCAGGGCGCCGGCCGCCGACGCCGCCCGCCGGAAGTCGGCCACCTCGCGGCACCTGCCGATCCGCGCTCTCTCTATCCTTTCGGCCTCCCGCCACCTTCCGGCCGACAGCAAGGCCCCCGCCAGCACGCCGAGGTCGCCCAATCCTTCGTCTGTTCCCTTGGTGTTCTCGACGATCTGCCGGAGCCAGGGCAGCACAGAGGCGACCGTTTCCGGAGAATCGTCTATATGAATCGCCTGCTCGAGAAGCGTTGACGTCTCGCGCCACTGCCGCCTGCGCAGCAGGTACGGCGAGGCGCCGAGGGCCGCCGTCACGATCAACCCGCCGCCGCCTTCCGTCTGCTTGTCCCAGCCTGCGGCGAATGCAGCCCGCCAGAAGGCCGAAAGCTCGGTGTCCACGGCGCCCTGGAACTCGTCACCTGCTTCCGCCCGCCCGGTTTCGGCGACGCCGGGATGGATCCTGTAAAGACACGCGCCGTCTTCCACGTCCTCCGCGTCAACCAGGCCGGCGGCCGCCAGCGGCGCGACCGCCCCCGCGATGTCAGGCGGGTCCTCTGCAAGCCCAAGGCGTCTCCACAGATTGGGCCAGACGGCCGCTACCACCGTGGTCTGCCGGTCGCCCTCCTCCAAGCAGCAGAGAAACGAGAACAGCACACGGGCGGCCTCTGGCTGCGCGGCGGCAAGCGAGCGCGTCCAATCGGCAAGCACGGCAAGGAACTCCTCCGCCTCCAGTCGTGAGCCGCCCTCCGCAAAGAAAGCCTGCGTTTTCTCACTCCCGTGTCTCCACGCCTCTTCGGCCCGCTCAACGTGTTGTCTGAGCGTGTTGACGTCGGAGGCCTGACCTTCGGCAAGCTCGAGCAGCTTCGGGTGCCCCTGGACGACCTTCAGGGCCCGAGCGACGAGCTTCCGCCCCTCGTCTTTGGGCTCGCGCACCAGCCTGCCCAGGTTGGGCAGCTCCCGGGCCAGCAGCAGTGACTCAGCGAGGG
>JAUVVP010000292.1 GCA_030604585.1 Planctomycetota bacterium
CGACCTCCCAGCGGGGGCAGTTGCGCTCGTCCGCCATCCGACGCAGCGTCTCCAGGGCGCCGGCGTATGGCTGGCGTCCGATCACGACGGGGATGCCCTCTTTCAGGATGCCCCCTTTCTCGGCGGCTATGGCCTCGGGCGTGTCGCCCAGTTTGTCCATGTGGTCGAAGCCGATCGCGGTGATGACACAGCAGCGGGGCATTACGACGTTGGTGGAGTCGAGGCGCCCGCCGAGCCCCACCTCGACAACGGCCCAGTCCACCTTCCGTTCGGCGAAGTGCTCGAAGGCCAGGGCCGTGAGCATCTCGAAGTAGGTGGGGGCCTTGTCGCCGCCTTCGTCCTGGCGGCGTCGGCCTTCGACGTAAGGCTCCATCTTCGCCACGATGCGGCGGAAGGCTTCCTCGCCTATCATCCCGCCATCCACGCGTATCCTCTCGCGCGCCGTAATGAGGTGCGGCGAGGTGAGCAGGGCCGTGCGATGGCCGCAGCGCTGAAGGCAGTGGGCGATGGCGCCCGCCGTGCTGCCCTTTCCCTTGGTGCCGGCCACGTGGATGATGTCGTAGCCACGATGGGGCTCGCCGAGCGCCCGCAGCAGCTCTTCGGTGCGGCGTAGGTCCAGCGATTCCTTGTCGTACTTCCAGTCCCGGGTCTTCTCGTAGTCGATGCCCTGTTCGAGAAACTCAACGGCTTCTCGGAAGCCGGCGATGGGCGCGGCGGGCTGCCCGTTAAGTCCCACTTCTCGCCTCCGTCCATTCACAACAAGGGGGCTCCTCGCCGACTGTGGGGCCCCACCTCGCCCCTGGCGCCCGTACTGTCGCATAGCGATTTCAGAAAATCAAGGCGCGTGGCCAGGAGGCGTGTCTCGCCGGGGTGCGCTCGGGGAAGGGCTTTGGGGGCAGGGCCGTTGCCGGCTTGTGACGGCTTGGGCAGGGGGCACGCCGGCTCAGGCGGTGCCCTTGGCGTCCTTGGGTTTCGCAGCGCGGGCCCTGGCCGGCCTGCGCGAACGCGAGCCGGTGATCAGCTCGTAGATGCGCACCGCGAAACCCACCACCAGCGAAGTCAGCAGTCCGTAGACCATCATGATGAAGGCCACGCCCGAACAACTGACGACGAAGCTGCGCAGCGTCACGAACCAGGCCGGCGTGGTGGCGACCATCTCCGCGCGCCGGATCGCTATCGAGGAGAGCAGCGCGAGCACGACGGCAAGCAGCCCCGCCCCAAGGATCGCTTCCTTCACCCTGTTCATGGCGGAGCAGGACCCCAGCGCAAGGCTGAAGATGAGGGCAAACAGGACGTAGAGCTTCAGGCTCTGCCAGTCCGACCGCATGGCCTGGCGCACCACGCTCGAGAGCAGCAGCCACGTGCCGTGGAAGAAGCCCTGGAAGCCGCCGGTGTCGAGAGAGGCGAGGGCGGGGGGCGAGTAGTCGAGCTTGAGCGGCCGGCCGAACACCTCGTTCAGCGCTATCATGGCCACGGCCGTGCCGAACAGGGGGGCGAGCGGCACCAGCACCTTGGCGATGCTGGCGGCGCCGTCGGCCCTGTAGTCTATGTCCCGAGAGGAAAGCTCGTAGACCCGCACGCGCGTCACCGTTGCCCCGCTCAGAAGGGCCGTCAGGGTCATGGTGAACTTGCGGATGATCATGCCCGGGGCGGCCAGCAGCATCACGAACCGATGGGTCAACGCGCCGGCCATCACCGTGTGCATCAGTCCGCCCAGCACCAAGCAGAGGCTCAACCATACGAAGAGCGCCGTGTATTCCATGGCCGTGTTCTCCCGCTTGCTGGCAGGGGGCCGGCTCGCCCCGGCACGGTCAGATGCCGCGGGCAGACCTTCCACACTCCACGATTGTCCCGCAAAGCGGACGGCCAAAGCAACAAATGGGGCCAGGGACGGCCAGGAAGGCCTCCAGGGCGCGTTTGAGCGGCTTTTCGTGGGCTCTGGAATCGGCGCGAATGGGGTGGGATATGTCGCGACGGTGGGTCTTGCGCTCAGGCAACGGACATTTGGCCGGCAAGCTCCTGATATCTCTTGACCGACAGCCGCAGGTAGCCTTCGTCGGTGTCAATCCCAATGAAGCGACGGCCGAGCGAGACGGCCGCCAGGCCCGTGGTCGAGCTGCCGGCGAAGGGGTCAACGATAAGCTCGCCCTCCCGGCTGCCGGCCCGTATGATCCTTCTTAGCAGCGCCAGCGGCTTCTGAGTGGGGTGCTTGCCGAATGCCTTCTCTCGCTTCGACGGCGGGGAGAGCTGCCACAGGTCGCGCATCTGCTTGCCCCCGCCCTCCGCCTTCATCGCATCGTAGTCGAAGTAGTGCTTCGACTCCTCCGACCTGGCCGCCCACAGGACCGTCTCAGTCGAATGCGTGAAGTAGCGGCAACTGAGGTTCGGCGGGGCGTTCGGCTTGAACCACGTGACGGCGTTCAGGAGCTTGAACCCCAGCTCCTGCATGGCGAAGCCGACCGAGAAGATGCTGTGGTGCGTGCCGGAGACCCAGATGGTGCCGTCTTTCTTGAGGGCCTTTCGGCAGGCCCGCAGCCACTGCCTGTTGAACTTGTGGGTCTCTTTCACCCCGCGCGGCTTGTCCCATTCGCCCTTATCGACCGAGACCATCCGACCCGCGTGACACGTGATCCCGCCGCTGGACAGGAAGTAGGGAGGGTCGGCGAAGATCACGTCCACGTCCTTGAGCCGCGGGAGAACTTCGAGGCAGTCCGCGTGGTAGAGCAGGAAGTCACCGCCCTCGCTGGCGAAGAAGGGCTTGACCGTGGTGCGCTTGCCGTTTCTTGTCAGGACGATGTCCATTGGGTTCCCCGGCGGCCACGGGCGCCCAGGCCGGAGGCGTATGCCCTTGGGCAGGGGCAGTCCATCGGCCGGGCTGGATCGCCGCCCTGAACACCCGACGGCGTTATATCATCTGCCCGGACTACCGTCAAGAGGGGGTTGAAAACGCCCGGGCGAAGGGCGTAGAATTGTGCCGGTTTACTGGTCGCCAGTTCGTGGCGCGGTTGGGTGGCAGGCCTTCGTTCGTCGTCCACGGGGCCCTGCTTCGGCCTGGTGCTGCTCGCATCCTCCATAGAGAGGGGTCGCACATGCTCGCGCTTTCAACGCAGGCTTGGGCTTTGCTGTTCGGCGTGACCGCCGTCGTCCTGATAGGCATCGTTATCGCCATACGCAGGAGGCGCAGGCAAGGCGGCTGAGCGTTTGCAGGCCAACGGGGACCGGCGGGATGGCCTTCCTGTTCGTCGTTCTCCGCTTCGGCCGGCATCGCCCCGTGCGCACAACTGCGGGCCGTCGGTCACGCGCCGCCTCGGGAGGTGCCGGCCATGCGGGTCGGGGGTCCTCGGCCTGCCGGTGGCTTTCCTGCTCGAGCGTGTTCGGGCGTGGCGAGGGGGCCGGCCTCCGGCGCGGTGCTCTCGCCCGGCCCTTCGGTCTTGCATCGGTAGCTCGTCTGCCGTTGCCGCGCCGTCATGATCCCGCCGTGGCGAGCCCTGGGACCTGGGGAGGCTGAACATGTTCGTGATGCTGACTGACGTGAAGAACATGACGCCCGTGATGGTGAACCTGGACAAGGTACTCTACGCCTACCGGCCGACCGAAGGCCGTGTAGAGGCCTCGGTCCTGGTGTTCGGCAAGCTGGTGGAGCCGCAGGGGCCCCGAGCGAAGCGGGCGGCACGGGTCCGCGACATCGGCCTGGCCGTGGTGGAGACGTTGACGCAGATCCAGGAAAAAAGACGGATGGCCTCAGGCTGAGCCGCCACAGCGGCCATCCGGGAGCGGCGCCGCCCGTTCCGTTGACCCGCCTGCACTTGCCCTGACGCACGGGCCCTGCCCTCCCGGGCCCCACCGCTGTGCATCGTGCCCCGGATACTCGGCAGCGGCCCGGGGATTGTCCAGTTTCTGCATCACTGTCCATTTCCCACGACACCCCATTTCCACCCCCCCGAGCAGGCCGACGCGTTCCCCTGCTGTCCTATCCCATGTCCCATCCAGTATTTACACAGTCTCAGCCCTCCTTGCAGGCGGCTGGCACGGCATTCGCATATGCCGTCTCCATCGATACCTCCCTATGGGAAGCAAGGAGAGACGCAGTGGCACCTCAACGTGCAAACAAGGGTCGGCGTGGACAGATAGTGGTGATGGCGCCCATCGTAATTGTGGTTCTGACCTGCGTGCTGGCCATTACGGTTGACGTGGGA
>JAUVVP010000050.1 GCA_030604585.1 Planctomycetota bacterium
CGACGTTGACGACCTCTACGCCGCGATGAGGGAGATGGCGTGCGTGCGCTACTCGCGGGAACAGGTGGCCCGTCAGCGCGCCCGCGTGGCGACACGCTTCTCCCGTGAGGCGATGACGTGCGAGTACCTGCGGCTCTACCGATCATTGTTGAGATGAGCGGCGATGGCGCGGCCCTCACGCGGGTGCCACGGCCAAACTTGTTTTGGCCGTGTGGGTGCGTTGACTGCCAGGCTTCTGCACGCGCAAGCCGAGCTTGCGCGTGGCACCCATCGGTTAGCTGTCAGTCCATGCCATTCACGGCGGCCCCTGGTGTATAATGCCGGGTCCTCGGGCGGGAGCGGGGCCGCATTTGGGTAGCCCCGGGCGTCGCGCCCGGGAGACGAGCACGAGCAGGAGCCACACGATGAGAGTACTGGTCACGGGCGGGGCGGGCTACGTGGGAAGCCACACGGTGATGGAGCTGCTTCGCGGCGGCCACGAGGCGGTCGTCTTCGACAACCTGTCCGAGGGCCACGTTCAGGCCGTCGGCGACTGCCCGTTCATCAGGGGGGACCTGGGCGACGAGGGGCAGATAGCCGCTGCACTGAGGCAGGCGGAGGCGGAGGCGGTGATGCACTTCGCCGCCAGCGCCTACGTCGGCGAGTCCGTCGAGGAGCCCGAGAAGTACTACTTCAACAATGTGGTCAACACGCTGAAGCTGCTGCGGGTCATGCGCAGCGAAGGGGTGGATCGCTTCGTCTTCTCCAGTTCATGCACGCTCTACGGCGTGCCCGAGGAAGTGCCGATCACCGAGGACCAGCCCGTCCATGCGATCAGCCCCTACGGGCGCACCAAGGCGGCCGCGGAAGGCATCCTGGCCGACTACGCCGCCGCCTACGGGCTCAAGTACGCCTCGCTGCGCTACTTCAACGCCGCCGGCGCCGCCCCCGACGGCAGCATCGGCGAGGACCACGACCCCGAAACGCATCTGATCCCGCTGGTCATCTACGCTGCGCTCGGCAGGCGCGACTGCGTCTCCGTCCACGGCGCCGACTATCCCACCGCGGACGGCACCTGCGTTCGCGAATACATCCACGTGCTGGACCTGGCCACCGCGCACATCATGGCCATGGAGGCCTTGGACGGGCGCGGCGTGATGGTCTACAACCTGAGCACCGGCCGGGGGCACTCGGTGCGCGAGGTCATTGACGTGGTCAGAGAGGTCAGCGGGCGGGACTTCCGCGTGGTGGAGGCGCCCAGGCGGCCGGGCGACCCGCCGGAGCTGGTCGGCTCGCCCGAGAAGCTCGCGCGCGAACTCGGATGGGAGCCGCGCTTCCCAACGCTCACCCAGATAGTGCAGACGGCCTGGGACTGGCACAGCGCCCACCCGCGCGGCTTCGCCGAAGGATGAAGTATGAAGTATGAAGGGTGAAGGCTGAAGTATGAAGTGTGAAGTTCACCTGCCCCCGGAAGGACTGAAAGAGCGACCATGCTCAGGTCTTCATCTTTCAGCATTCATACTTCATCCTTCATACGTCTCACAGGTCGGCCTGGAGGCCGGCGATCTTCTCGTCGGCGCCGATGACCACCAGCACGTCGCCCTCCTCGATGACGTCGTCGGCGTGGGGCAGGTCGTTGACGTGGACCTCGACCTTCTCCGGCCCTTCCGGCCCGGTCGTCACCTCGCGGGACTTGATCGCAACGATGTTGACGCCGTAGCGGTTGCGGAAGTCCAGCTCGAGCAAGGTCTTGCCCACGAACTCCGGCTTGGCTTTGACCTCGGCCAGCGAATGGTTGGCGGTGATGGGGGCCAGCACCTGGGTGTCGGGCATCACGATCTCCTGGGCGACCTGGCGGGCCATCTCCTTCTCCAGGCTGACGATGCGGCTCACTCCCATCGCCTCCAGTATCTGCGCCTGGTTCTGGTCTATGGCGCGCACCCATATCCCCTTGACGCCGAGCCGCTGGAGGACGGCGGTGACCAGCAGCCCCGCCTCGATGTTGCGCCCGATGCAGACGATGGCCAGGTCTATGGCGTCGGCGTCGAGTTTCCTCATGGCGAACTCGTTGGTCGCATCCAGGCAGATGGCCCGGGAGACGCGCTGGTCGATCTCCTCCACCAGGTTGCTGTCCGAGTCAACGGCCAGCACGTCGGCCCCCAGCTCGGCAAGGCGGACGGCGAGCCCGAAGCCGAACCTGCCCAGCCCGAAGACCGCACAGCGAGATAACGGTCGCTTGCCCTGTTGAGAACTCATCTTCACCCTCACAGTCGGTGCTGAAGCGTTCGCCTGCTCCGGCCACGTCAGCCCCTGCGCAGGCCCTCCTTGTGGCGCCCGTGCACTCCTTCCTTGGAGCGGCGCAGGAACTGCACCAGGTACCTGGTCTCGGGGCTGACCCCGGGCTGGCTCTCGATCATCTCGTAGATGGGCGCGCGGTTCAGCTCCCGCGTCCGGTAGATGGCCTTGAAGGCTTCCCACAGCTCGTCAATGACTCTCTGCTCGTAGCCGGCCCTTTGCAGCCCGATCTCATTGACCCCCCTGACCCTGGCAGGGTTGCCCTCCACCTTCAGGAAGGGGGGCACGTCGTGCACGATGCGGGTCAGCCCGCCGACGAAGGCCTGGGTGCCGATGGTGACGAACTGATTGACGGCCGCGCCGCCGTAGAGCTTGGCGCCCGCCTCGATGTGGCAGTGCCCGCCCAGCAGCACCCCGTTGACCAGGAGGGTCTCGTCCTCCACCACGCAGTCGTGCCCGACGTGGCTACAGATCATCAGGTAGTTGCGATTGCCGATGCGCGTGAGACCGTCGCCGGTGACCGTGCCGATGTTGACGGTGACGAACTCGCGGAACACGTTATCGTTGCCGACGACCAGTTCGGTCGCCTGCCCGTGGAACGTCAGGTCCTGGGGCGGGGTGCCCAGCACGACGTAGGGCGAGAGGATGTTGTTCGTGCCGAGCGTGACGCGCCCCTCGATGTGGCAGCCGTGGCCGACGACGCAGTCGTCCCCTATGGTCGCCTCGGGGCCGATCCAGACGTGGGGCCCGATCTCGACGTTCCTGCCGACCTCGGCCCGGCCGTCCACGTGTGCCGTCGGGTGTATCTTCATCGTATCTGTCGGGCTGCTTTGCAGGGATGTAGTAAGGGGGCCCGGTGCCGGCGCCCGCTTCAGATGGCATCGGCGTCGGCCAGCATGAAGGTCATCTCGGCCTCGCAGGCAACCTCCCCGTTCACGGTGGCCCTGGCCTTGACCATGGCCAGGCGCGAGCGGACCCGGACGGTTTCGGCCTCCAGCAGCAGTTGATCCCCGGGCATGACGGGCCGGCGCAGCTTTACGTTGTCCATGCCGACCAGCATGGCCACCTTGCCGGTGTGTTCCAGCTTGCGCAGAAACTACATGCCCGCCGTCTGCGCCAGCGCCTCCAGTTGCAGGACGCCGGGCATGATCGGCAGGTCCGGGAAATGGCCCTGGAAGAACGGCTCGTTTATCGAGACGTTCTTCAGGCCTACGATCTTGTTCTCGCCTTCGATGCGGAGCACGCGGTCCACCAGCAGGAACGGGAAGCGGTGCGGGAGCACGCGCCGGATCTCCCGCACGTCGAGGTACTCCTGCGGGCGCTCCTCTCCCTCCAGCAGGCGGCTCAGGCGCGTGGCGAAGACGGCGTTGAGCCTGTGGCCGCTCCTGACGGCCACTATCTTGGCCGCCAGGTCAACGTTGGCCAGGGCGATGTCTCCCAGCAGGTCCACCACCTTGTGCCGGACGGCCTCGTCCGGAAAGCGCAGCTCGGCCGGTTCGCCGCTCAGCGGCTTCTTGGCCGAGCCGTCCTTGCAGAGCACAAAGGCGTTGTCGTCAGTCACGCCGCCGCCCAGCTCCAGCCGTTCGAACTCCTCGTAGTCGTCCTCCAGGCCGAAGGTGCGGGCCGGCGCCAGCTCCTCCATGAAGCGCTCCGGCTCCACCGAGATGGTCAACGCCTCGGTCGGCCCGTAGCCCTCGTCGAAGTCGAGCACGTAGCTGACCGTCAGCCCCTCCTCATTCGGCATGGCGACTATGGTGGCGTGGCCCTGGGGGATGGCGACGGTCTGCTCGAGCTTCAGTTGGGGCCGCTCGGCGTTCTGGTCCACGATGCCGGCGTCTTGCAGCGAGCGGGCGTAGTCGGCGGCGCAACCCCCGAGCGCGGGCATCTCCTCGCCGTCCATCTCGACGATCAGGTTGTCCACATGCAGGCCGGCGCAGGCGCTCAGCATGTGCTCTACGGCCCGCACCTCCACGTTGTTCCAGTTCAGCATGGTGCAGCGGAACCCCTCGCCGAGCGCCTCGGTGGTGGCGGGCACCACCGGGCTGTCCGGCAGGTCGGTGCGCACGAACAGCACGCCTGTGGAGGTCTCGGCCGGGCGCAGGCGGACCGCCGCCGGCCGGCCGGAGAACAGCGCCGTGCCGGAAAGCTCCGCCTCCTGGGCGATGGTCCGCTGAGGGCGAGCCACCTCACTTCACCTCAATGGGTCCGGGCTACTCCGCGTTGAGCCTCTCGATGATCGGCCCGCTGATGTCGAGCGCCGCGTCGGCGTAGAGCACTTCCGTGGTGGCCATCTGGAGGCTCTGCTGCGCCGTCTGCGGGCCGGTCGCCTCGAAGCCCTGCTTCTTCAGCACGAGGGTGATGCCGTGCTGGCGGGCGTAGTCGCCCACGACGCGGCTCAGGTCGCCGAACAGGTCGCGGATGGACTGGTTGTAGTGCTGGACCAATCTCCTCTCGAACTCCAACTGGGTCCGCTGGAGCTCCTGGAGGGCCTGCTCGACCTGGCGGGCCTTCCGTCGCCTCTCCTCGGTGCCGGGCGGCTGGTTCTCGAGTTCGGTGCGCAGCACCTGCCACTGCTGCTTCAGCTTGTCGGTGGTGCGCTTCATCGTTTGCAGCAGGCGGGTGCGCTCTTCCTGCGCATCCTGCCACTGCTGGCTGCCGCGCCGCACCTGGGACATGTCCACAACGGCCGCGACCAGTGCGGGGGCCGGCGCAGGTCCGGCCTCCTCATCCGCCCCTCGCGCAGCGCTCAGAGCCGCCAGCAGGGCAACGGCCGCACCGCCAACCAGCAGGTAGCGCCAGAGGGGCGACCGCTGGCGGATCGTCACATCAGCCATAGGTCTGTCCTGTCCGGGGGGGGGGCCGGGCGGCCTATAATGTAAACGAAGACCGTCCTGGGCACAACGGTCAAAAAGCCTGCCGCAGGCCGAAGGAGAAGTGGTAGGCTTGCGTCTCGTCGTCGGACTCTCTGAGGAGGGGAGCGGCCAGGTCGAACTCGACCACGAGGGGGCCGAAGTAGGCGACCTGCCAGCGTATGCCCGCCCCGACCGAGAGGCGCAGCTCATCCCAGCCGGTGAAGATGTCGCCCACGTCTTTGCTGACGTAGCCCGCGTCGCAGAAGGTGACCAGCCGCACCCCCGCCTCCTCCGACAGGGGGAAGCTGTACTCGACCGAGCCCAGCAGCATGGACTCGCCGCCGATCTGCGCGCCCGTGGCCGGGTCCGACGGGGAGACCCCCTCGAACTCGAAGCCCCTCAGCGTGCTGAACCCCCCGGCGTAGAAGCGCTCGAAGACCGGCACGTCCCCGCTGTAGGAGTCCACCAGGCCGAGGCGGCCGCGCACGCCGACCACGTGTTTCCTGCGGCCGCGTTCCTGGCGCACGGTCCAGTACTTCCGGGCGTGCAGTTCGAGCTTCACCGTCTCGACGTCGCCGGCGGCCAGCTCCAGCTCGGCCCCGGCCAGGTGGCCCTCGGTGGGCATGTAGCGGTCGTCGCGGCGGTCCTGCAAGGCCCTGAAGCGCACGAACGGCTTCGAATGGGAACCCTCGTCGCGCAGGATGACGGCGGGCGGCGCGTCTCCGATGTTATCCACGTCGATGGTCTCGTAACCGGCGGTGACGCCGCGCCACAGGAACTTGGTCAGCCCCTGCCCCACCGTGACGCTGGCGCCGGTGCGGGTCTCGTCGAACTCCTCGCGGGCTATGCCCCGGGAGTAGATGCTGGTGCCGAAGCTGTACTCGGTGTTCCAGACGGCGGGGTCCTCGAAAGCGATGGCGTAGAAGGAGCGCCGCGTCCCCGCGCTCAGCAGCAGCGAGAGCTTGTGGCCGCCGCCTCGGAATGCGTTGCCGCGCCAGAGGTCGTCCCAGCTCGAGGGCCAGTTCCACAGGTCGAAGTTCTCTTCCACCACGGAGAGATGGGCCAGCAGGCCGCTCTCGCTGGCGATGCCGCCGCCGAGGGAGATGCGGCCCGTCCGGCCCTCTTCAACGCGGACCACGGCGTCGCGCAGGGCGCCCTCCCGGGGCTCCAGGCCGATCTGGATCGGCGTTGGCGAGGTCGCCGAGGGCCGCGCAAAGTAGCCCGTGTTGCGCAGCACCTGCTCGCTCTCCCTGAACCTGGCGGCGCTGGCCCGCTCGCCGGGATAGAAGGTCAGGTTGCGCCGCACCACCGCCTCTTTCGTGCGCGTCAGCCCGCGGACCTTGATGTGCCTGATGTAGACCGGCTCGCCCTCGACGATGCGGACCTTGACCGTCACCTCCGCGCCGACGGCCGCCGGCACCGCCTCCAGCCGCAGGTTGCCCTTCGCGACGGTGACGTCCCAGTAGCCCTGGTCGGCGTAGAGGGCCGATATCGCCTCCGCCGACTCGTCCAGGTCGTCCGCCCGGTAGCGCTCCCCGACGATGATCGGCATGGACTCCTGCAGCTCGGCGTCGCGGAAGAGCGTGTTCCCCTCGAACAGTATCTCTTTGACGTAATAGCGCTGGTTCTCCTGCACGGTCACGTACAGCGTGACCCGCCTCATGTCCTTGCCGTAGGCAAAGGAGCCCTCCACCTGGGCGTCCTGGTAGCCCCGGTCATGGTAGGCGGCCTCGAGGCGGATCAGGTCCTCCCGGAACACGTCCTCGTCGAACCAACCGCGCCGGAAGAATGATATCCAGGCCCGGGTCCTGCTCTTCATGGCGTCGAGCAGCTCGCCGTCGTGGACGTGACGGTTGCCCTGGAACCTGATCTCCTCCACCCAGGCGCGCTTCCGCCCGATGTAGAAGGCCAGCTCCCGCTCCGTTGCGGTCGCGGTGCTGAGCCGGCCGCTGACGGGCACGACGGGACGGTCCTCTTCCCGGTAGGCGTTGGCGATCATCCGCTCGGCGCTGCGCACCTCCGCCTCGCCGACGGCGTCCCCGGCCTTGATGCCGGCCAGTTGGGCCAGCCGTTCGGGGGAGAAGCGATCGTCGCCGCTGAAGGAGACGCGCGTCAGCCGCACCCGCTCTTCCAGGGTCAGGACGGCTTCCACCTCGCCTTCCATCGCCGGCCCGGCCTCGTAGGAGATGGCCCCGTAAAGGCCGCTCTCGTTCCACTGTGCGACGGCCGCCTCCAGCAGCGGCTCATCCAGGGGTTCGCCTTCCCGGACGCCGAGCGCGTCGAGCACCTGCTGCTTGGTGAGCAGGAAGTTGTCGCGGACGGCAAAGCGGGCAACGGGTGGCTGGTCCGCCAGGGCTGCAAGGCCGCCATAGCAGAGGCAGAACGCCAGCAGGCAGGCAAAGGGAGTCCTGAGATGCTGAGGCCCGGCCGTCCGAAGGCTGTGTGTCATAGGGGTTACCGGTCAGGTGCCGCCCGTTGTGGTCGTGGCAGTCGCGCGCGATTCGAAGCGTAGATAGCGCTTCTGGAAGACCAGGTGGACCGTGCCGGTCGGTCCGTTCCGCTGCTTGGCGACGATCAGCTCGGCCTCGGCGCCGCTCGCTCCGTCCGCCTCGTCTGCGGGCTCCTGCGGGCGGTGGAGCAGCAGGACGACATCGGCGTCCTGTTCGATGGCGCCGCTCTCGCGCAGGTCGCTCAGGCGGGGGCGGCGCTGCTCCTGTTCGACGCGCCGGCTCAACTGGGCCACGGCGATCAGGGGTATGTTCAGCTCCCGCGCCAGTGCTTTGAGGCCCTGGCTTATCTCCGCCACCTCGGTGGCCCGATTGTCGCGCGTGCGGTTGGCGGTGAGCAGTTGCAGGTAGTCCACGATGATCAGCTCGACCTTGTGGCGGTGCATCACCCTGCGCGCCCTGGCCCGCAGGTCCAGCACGCGCAGCGTCGGGCTGTCGTCAATGATCAGGGGCAGGCCGACCAGGTCGTCGAGGGCGGTCTCCAGGCCCTCCCATTCCTTCTGGTTGAGGGTGCCGCGCCGGAAGTCGTGCGTGTCGAGCCGGTTGTGGATGCAGATGAAGTTGCTGACGATCTGTTCGGCCGGCATCTCCAGGGTGTAGAGGGCGGCGGGGCGGCGCTCCACGGTGCAGACGTGGTGGAGGATGTTCAGTGCGAGGCTCGTCTTGCCAATGCTGGGCCGGGCCGCCACGACGATGAACTCCCCGGGCTGGAACCCGCCCGTCATGTCGTCCAGGTCGTAGTAACCGCTGGCCAGGCCGGTCAACTGGCCGGGATGCTGGTGCAGCTCCTCGAGCCGGGCGACGATGTTCTGGAGCACGTCGTTGACGTCGCGCACGCGGCCGGCGTCCTTTTCGTGACGCACGGCCAGTATGTGGGCCTCGGCCTCGTCCAGCAGGTCCTCGACGGCCTGGGAGTCCAGGTAGGCGTTCTTCTGGATCTCGGCGGCCGTCCCGATCAGGTGCCGCCGCAGGGCGTGTTTGCGCACTATCTCGATGTAGTGCTCGGCGTTGGCGCTGGTGGGGACGGCCTCCATCAGCTCCAGCAGGTAGGCCTGCCCGCCCACCTTGTCGAGCTTCTCCTGGCGGGCCAGTTCGTCGCGCAGCAGGATCAGGTCCACGGCGTTGTGGGTGTCGGCGAGCTGCA
>JAUVVP010000017.1 GCA_030604585.1 Planctomycetota bacterium
TACTGCAAAACCCCGTTCGTGACGAGGACGAGCGAGAAGCCCGAGGGCAAGGCGGCAGGCGCAAAACGCCGGAAGCGTGGCTGGACGCCACGTTGAGGACGTTTTGCGCCGACAACACAGCCATCGGGCTTCGCAGCCGGCCGCAGTAGATCCGGGTTTTGCAGTAGCCCCTTGAGCCCAAGGGGCCGGACCCCTCCTCCTGCCGGCTTCAGATGACGACGGGCTCGCCGAGTTCGGCGGACCGGAGGGAGGCCTCGTGCAGCTTCATGGCCCGCACGATGTCGGCGGGATGGCACTTGATGTCCGCCCCGTGGCGGACCGCTGAGTAGACGTTCTCCCAGAACCCCGCGCCGGCTTTGGGGGCCGCGTATGTCCTCGTCTGGTCCGCTGTTCTGACGACCGCCTGGCCGCCGCTCGCGCTGAAGGCCGCCCGGGCGGCGTAGAGCGTCCAGCGGGGGAGGCCCATGCCGGCGTGCGCGGAGGCCTGGCCGACGGCCAAACCGCCGCTCCGCAAGGGCAAGTAGAGGAAGAACCCGTCCTCCGGGGCGCCGGGCGCCGGACGCTGGAGGTGGGCGCTGACGCTCTTGACGTCGGCCCGCAACAGCAGGTGCATCTGGTCCAGCATCACCATGCCGACCCGCTCCAGGAGCCCGTCCCCCGGGTGGGCGCCGGCCGCCTCCTCGACGCAGAAGAAGGAGAACAGGCCCTGCACGGCTGCCACGTTCTCGCCCTCCAGCGCCGCCTGCACGGCCCGCAGGTCCGGGTCGGCTCGCCACGGCAGGTCCATCGTGGCGACCAGCCCCTTGCGGACCGCCGTCTTCATCACGCGCTCGGCGTCGAGCGCCGCCTCACAGAAGGGCGGGGCAAGCACCGCGTGCCGCCCGGCGTTCAAGGCGCGCACGGCGAAGTCCCGCCGCTTCTCGACGGGCCCGTCCACCAGGACCAGCTCGACCGCCGGGTCCTGCAGCAGCACGTTGTAGTCGCGGCAGTAACGGACCGGCCTGTGGTCGGGGTAGGAGCCGGCCAGCCCCTCGTCGCTGAACGCCACAAGGCAGAACTTGTCTCCCTCGGGCATCTCGGCCAGGATGCCGTCCGCTTCGCCCGGCCTTATGCCCACGGCGCCAACGCCGACGGCCGCCCCGGCAGACTCTTGCTCTGAAGGCATTGCGTGTCCCTTGTCCAGTGCTATGTCGGGAAGACGTGAACGACTTGCGCCAGCTCTTCGTCCTCGTCCTCGATACGGCAGCGACTCGTTGCTCCCGCCAGAGGCGGGCAGGAGGTGTCAGGTGTTAGGTGTTAGGTGTTAGTTGCTTGCTATTGGTGGCTTACACGAACCGGGAACATGCGCTCGGGAGCGGCGGCCGGTCATTCCTCCCGCACGACCTCCAGCTTGCCGGTGGCCGGGTCATAGCTGTAGACGTAGCCCTTCGGCGTCTCCGGCAGGGGCTGCCCGCGCCACTCCACCAGCTCGTCCAGCGAACGGGGCAGGCGCCCCTTCAGGGCATTGAACTGGCGGACCTCGTTCTGGATGTAAGCCGTGTCCAGCGTCTTGCGCGCGTAGCGGGGCGCCGCAATGGCAGTCGTGCGCAGGTAGTCGGCCGGAGCGTCAATGATACTCTCGCCGACTTTGCGCCTGGGCTCAGCCCCCTGGCGGGCCGGCGCCGCTTTCTTCTGCTCGGGTTGGACGATGACGACCTCTTCCTCCGGGGGCTCGGACTCCTCGCACGAACACCCGGCCCAGGCCAACATCCCACCTGCGGCCACGGCCGCCAGCACACACGCAAACCAGCGCCCGACGGGGATCATCGCTTTCCACCTCCTTGACCTGAGCTATGCCCGTAGACCGCCGGGCCGGCCCGAGGCGTCCCGCCCCAACTGCTCCAGCGCGACCATGTCCGTCAGGTCCGGCCGCAGCGGCGTGATGGAGATGCAGCCGGCCGCCACGGCGGCCACGTCGGTGTCGGGAGCCGGCGGAGCGCCGTTGGCACTCGAGCCCAGCCAGTAGTGCGGCCTGCCGCGCGGGTCCTGCTGCCGCGTGTAGGTTTCCCCGGGCGGTGCGGGGCTCTGGCGGGTGAAGCGTACGTCAGGCTCCTCCTCGCCCAGCAGCGGTATGTTCACGTTGAAGACGCAGCCGGCGGCGGGCAGCAGGCGCAGCACGCGCAGGGCCTGCTGCACGACCGACTCCATGCGGTCCGCGTTGCCCGGGTTCGTGGAGAAGGCCACCGAGCGCAACCCATACAGCCCGCCCTCGAGCGCCGCCGCCACCGTGCCGCTGTAGAACAGGTCCGCCCCGGCGTTGATGCCCACGTTCGGCCCGCTCACCACCAGCTCGGGCGGCGAGTCGAGCAGTTCCAGCAGGGCGAACTTCACGCAGTCGGCCGGCGTGCCGCTCAGCGTGCGGGCCTCCGTGCCGTCCGCCAGCCGCACGGTTCCGACGCGCAAGGGCGCCAGGTAGGTGATGGCGTGCCCGACGCCGCTGCGCTCCTGGGCCGGGCAGACGACCGTCACCTCACCCAGGCCGGTCAGCGCCCTTCTGAGCTCGGAGAGGCCGGGGCCGTGCGGCCCGTCGTCATTTGTCAGAACTATCTTCACCGGCACCTCTTAGGGGCTATTGCAAAACCCGGATCGACTGCGGCCGGCTGCGAAGCCCGATGGCTGTGTTGTCGGCGCAAAACGTACTAAACGTGGATTCAGCCACGCTTCCGTCGTTTTGCGCCTGCCGCCTTGCCCGAGAGGTCTTCTCTCGGGCCGCCCTCCGGCTTCTCGCTCGTCCTCGTCACGAACGGGGTCTCGCAATAGCCCCTTAGCAACAGCGCCGCCCACAGGGAGTTGGCCGCAACTACAGAGCCCGTCTCCTGGCTCGGAGCTTCGACCGCCAAGATGCCTGCGGCGTATCTCGCCGTTTGCTCGCGTCCAGGTCCGGTTCTATTCTTCCGTTCTGTTGGCTCAGCGGCCTCGGCGTTCTCCGCGGTAAATACGTCTGCGGCTCAGTCCCACAGCACCTCCGTCGCGCGCTCGGGATCGCGAGTGCGCAGGACGAGCGTGCCCGAGGGCTGACCTTCGGCGGTCGTGCAGTAGGCGTACTCGATGTTGACGTCGCTGTCGGCAAGCCGCCTGGCCACCTCGGCCAGGGCGCCGGGCCGGTTCGGCACCTCGACGACCAGCACGTCGCTCTCCACCACGAGCATGCCGGCGCTGCCGAGCACATGGAGCGCCTCGGTCGGCTTGTCCACCACGATGCGCACCACGGCATGGTCCACCGTGTCGGAGACGCTGAGGGCGAGCAGGTTGATCTCCTTCTGGGCCAGCGCCTCGCACATCCTCGCCAGGTTCCCGGGCTTGTTCTCCAAGAACACCGCCAACTGCTTGTCCACGCGCATGGCCGGCCTCCTTCCCCCAGAGCGAGTTACGTAAGGCGCGTCTCACCAATAAGTTACGGCGGGAATGCCCGCCCCCCCGAACCGGACGCCTTCCCTGCCCATGCTAACACGACCCCTCTGTCCCGTCAAGCAGGCGCAGCCTGACGGCTGGGCGGTTTCGGGTTTCGGGTTTCGAGTTTCGAGTTTCGAGTTTCGAGTTTTGAGTCCGACGGGACGAATCGCCGAAGTCTCTGAACTATCGAGATGATTCAGTTATAATCGCGGTGCTCACCGGACAAAGACCCCCTGTTGTGCCGTCGCGGAGGAACGGAATGCCTGAAGCCTATGAGCCACTGATGTTGTTCACGGGGCGGGCGAGCTTCTACCTGGCCCGCATGATATGCGAGAACCTTCAGAGCTACCCGGACACGCGGGGCGTGGGGCTCTGCGAGCCCAGGGTCGTTCGGTTCGCCAACGAGAATCTGAAGGTCAAGATCAACGAGAGCGTGCGCGGGGCGGACGTGTTCCTGGTGCAGACCGCCGCCAATGCCCGCCATGCTCCCCGGGGAGTCAACCCCGCGAAGGTCTCCCCGGAAGAGGCGGCCGAGCTGGACCTGTCCGAGAACATCATGGAGCTGCTGGTGACGATCGACGCGCTGCGCGGCGCCTCGGCCGGGCGCATCACGGTGGTGGCCCCCTACTTCCCCTACGTGCGCAGCGACAAGAAGGACGAGCCACGCATCTCCATAACCGCGCGCCTGATGGGCCAACTGCTACGCCAGGCGGGCGCCGACCGCGTGCTGACCGTCAACCTGCACGCCTTGCAGATCATGGGCTTCATGGCGATGGCCTGCGACCAGTTGGACGCCAATCCCCTGATCGCCGAGCACTTCCGGCGCACCCACGACGTGGACCGGATCGGCGTGCTGGCCACCGACGCCGGCGGAGTGAAGATCGGCACGGTCTACGCGGAGCGGCTCAACGTGCCGCTGGCCGTCTGCGACAAGCGCCGCTGGGCGGACAACGAGGACCCCGAAATCCGCGCCGTCATCGGCATCGAAGAGATAAGGGGCCGCGAGATCGCCATCTTCGATGACGAGATCCTCACCGGCGGCACCATGACGCGGGCCATCGCCGCCCTGCGGGAGAAGTTCGGCCTGACGGTCTCCTACGTCTCATGCGTGCATCCCGTCTTTGCCGAGAATGCCATGGAGCGGATACTGGAGGCCGGAGTGAAGCGCATCGTCACGACCGATACGCTGCCGTGCCCGCACGGCAACGAGAGGCTGCACGTGGTGAGCGTCGCCCCCCTGCTGGCCGCCGCCGTCCGGAACATCCACACCAACATGTCCGTCACGCAGATATTCGAGGATCGGCAGGCCCTGCTGGACGTCCAGGAACGCCTCTTCTGAGCCATGATGCACCAGCCTGAGTCCATGGAGGACCGGATCGCCGCCCGCCTGGCCGAGCACGTCCCCCGGTCGGCGGCCGACCTGGCGGAACTGCTCCAGACGCCGCCCTCGGCCGAGATGGGCGACTACGGGCTGCCCTGCTACACCCTGAGCAAGTACCTGCACAGGGACCCCAACGAGATCGCCGATGACCTGGAGGGCAAGGTGGGCCTGCCCGCCGGCATCCGGGAAGCCCGGGCGTTCGGGCCGTACCTGAACTTCTTCGCCGACCGCCCGATGGTGACCGAGCGCGTGCTGGGACGCATCCACCGGCTCGGCGCCGCCTACGGCTCCGACAACCAGGGCGCCGGCAAGAGGATCGTCATCGAGTACGGCAGCCCGAACATCGCCAAACACCTGGGCATTCACCACCTGCCGTCGGCCGTCATCGGCCGCTCGCTCTACAGGATATTCCAGGCGCTCGGCTATAAGTGCGTTGCGCTCAACTTCCTGGGCGACTGGGGTACGTCTTTCGGGCGGCTCATCGCCGCCGTCGAGCGGTACGACGTCGAGGACCCCGACGGGCTGACGGTGTCCGACCTCCAGGACCTCTACGTGCGATACAGCCGAGAGGCCGCCGAGAACCCCGAGCTTCAGGGGACGGCCCGGCAGGCCTTCCTGCGCCTGGAACGGGGCGAGGAGCGCGCAACGGCGCTCTGGAACGGGTTCAAAGAGGTCAGCCTGCGGGAGTTCGACCGGGTCTACGGCATGCTCGGGGTCGGTTTCGACCGCATTACGCCGGAGAGCCTCTACCGGGACCGGATCGCGGCGATGCTGGAGCAGTTGCGCAGCCGGGGCACGGCGGTCGAGAGCGCCGGGGCCCTCATCATCCTCCTGGAGGAGGAAGGCCTGCCGCCCTGCATGGTGCAGAAAAGCGACGGGGCCAGCCTCTACGCCACGCGCGACATCCCCGCCGCCGAACATCGGTGGGACGAATACCGGTTCGAGAAGTCCCTCTACGTGGTCGGCAACGAGCAGTCGCTCTACTTCCGCCAGCTTCGGGCTGCGCTCAGGAAGATGGGCCACGGGTGGGCGGACCGGATGGTGCACGTCAACTTCGGCCTGATCAAGTTCCGCGACCCCGAGACGGGGCAGGCGCGCGTCGGCAGCACGCGGCGCGGCGAACTGCTGCTGCTGGAGGACGTCCTGAACGAGGCGGTCCGCAGGGCGCGTGCCAAGATCGAGGAGAACCGCGACCGCTTCGAAGTCGGCGCAGACCTGGACGAGCTGGCCGCACGGGTGGGCATCGGCGCCGTCGTGTTCAGCGAGCTGTCCACGCGCCGCACGCGCGACGCCGTCTTCGACTGGGACCGAATGCTCGACTTCGAGGGCGACACCGGTCCCTACGTCCAGTACGCCCACGCCAGGCTGTGCAGCATCCTGAGGAAGGCCGGGCAGGACGTCGGCGCCGACGTAGACTGCTCGCTGCTGGCCATGCCGGAGGAGTGGGCCCTGGTGCGCCACCTGGAGCGCTTCCCGGCGGCCGTCCGTCGGGCCGCCGAAGAGTACGAGCCGTCCGTAATCGCCAGCTACCTGCTTGAACTCTGCGCCGACTTCAGCACATACTACAGCGCCGGCATGCGCGAGCCGGACCGGCGCGTCCTGTGCTCGGAGGACAGGATCCGCGCCGCGCGCCTGCTGCTGGTGGACGCTGCGCGCAACGTCATCCGCAGCGGGCTCGACCTGCTCGGCGTCACCGCGCCGGAGCGGATGTAGGCGCGCCAACAACGGACCTCTTCACCGCCGAGGGCGCCGAGAACGCAGAGAGAAAGCCAGAGAGTTCACCCGACGCCATGATCGCGCAGAGCGTTTCCGCCAGGCGACGAACGTTCCTGCCTGCTCTCCGCGATACCGGCGACGCGCCGGATGAGGGGCCGAGATGTCTGAGCTGAAGGCGGTTTTTTTCGACGTCAACGGCACGCTCTGGGACAACCAGGGCTGCGCCCGACACGTCATGGATATCGTCCTGCCGAAGTTCACGCCCCCCCTGCCGGAGGAGGACACGGACGAGGTAGTCCGCCGGTTCAACGCCGTCGTCCTCGAACTGCCGCGCACACAGCACGTGCGCGAGCGGCGGCCGTTCTCCCGGCTGAAGCGGTTCGAAGCGCTGCTGACGAGCTATGGGGTGAAGCGGCGCGGCCTGGCGCAGCAGTTGAGCCACACCTACGACTCGGCCCGCCGGCTGGTGATGCGCCAGTTCCTGCGCCCCGCTGTGCATCGCGTGCTCGACGAGCTGGGCCGGCGCGGCCTGGAGCGCGGCGTCATCATGAACGGTGCGCCGGCCGTCCAGCGCCACCTGATACAGACGCTTGCCCTCGAGCCACACATGGAGCACGTGGTCCTCGGCGAGATAGAGGGCTACAGCAAACCGGACGTCAGGCTCTTCAAGCGCGCGCTCGAACTGGCGGGCGTGGACGCGGACCAGATGCTCTACGTGGGCGACAGCCCGCTGACGGACATCCTCGGCGCCTCGCGGGCGGGCATCCCCACGGTCTGGTTCAACACCGGGCGCCGCCGCCTGCCCAGGAGTTTCCCCACGCCCGACTTCACCATCAGCACCCTCACTGAACTGCTCGACATCCCCTGAAAATAGGGACAGTCACCTATTTCCGCGTCGTATCTGCTGCACAGGAACCGACTTGCAGACGCGAAAATAGGTGACTGTCCCTATTTTCGTATTCGGTAGAGGTGCACGTCGTAGGGGGCAAAGGTGTCCTCGAACCGGCCGCCCTCCACGGGTATCGCGCGGTCCTCGCCCAGGACCTGGGCCGTTGCACCATCCGGCAGGCCGCGCAACGCAAAGGTGGCGTTGGTCTGCCCGTCCCGCATGCCGACGGCGAACAGGTAGGTGGCGCCCTCGTGCCTTTTCACCATCACGGCGACCGGGACCGCCTTATCTGACGAACTGACAGCCACGCCGTCGGCAATGGTCGGGCTGTTGAGGACCGGCGCCAGTTCCTGTATCTGCCGGTTGACGGCGGTGACGGCCTCCAGCATCTCCGGGTCGTCGAGCAAGGCATGCTCGTTGAACCTGGGATTCCACTCGTGGACGAAGTAGATCAGCCCCCTTGAGCCGTGGATGAGCGACATCCAGACCTCGGCGCGCACCTGGTGAGGCGTGGCCTTGCGGTTGGAGCTGATACGCGTGCACTCGATGCAGTTCCAGACCACCTGGCGCCCGTCCGCCCAGTCCGTGAGCCGCGCCACGCCGTAGGGCACGAACCAGAGCTTGCCGGCCACCTCGGCGCGGGAATGCGCCACAGGGTAGATGTCGAAGGAGGCGATGTCACAGCCCTTGATGTACTCGGGGTAGTCTTCGGGGTGATTGGTCCGCACGCCGCGTCCGTACCAGCCGTCCCAGGCGACGCCCTGGCCCAGGTTCAGCATGACCGGGCGTGAGGGGTCACGGGCTTTGATGCCCTCGTAGTCGGCGACGATCTTCTCGGGAGCGATGGGCGGGCCATAGCCCTTGCCGTCGGGTAGGGCCTGTGCGTTGTCCGGCTCGTCGCCGTGCATCCAGGCGATGATGATGGGATCGTCCCTGTGCTTCAGGCCGACGGCGTTCTGGCTGCAAATGACCGGCATGCCGGCCGCCGTCAGCTCGGCGAGCTGCTCCTCCGTTGGGCCCCGCCAGAGCCCGACGTATTGGTTGATACCGGCCTCTTTGTAGCGGGCGGCGTTTCGGGGGCTCTGGAGCCAGACGGCGATGGGGAAGTACCTCGGGTCCTTCGGCGGCCCGTTCTCCCATCCGGCATAGGGACTGCGCTGCGGCGCCGTGCCGGCCGCCACCAGCACCCCAACGACCAGAAAAATCGGGACAGTCACCATTTTCCTCGCTGTATCCACTGAATAGGGAAGGAGTTACACACGCGAAAATAGGTGACTGTCCCTATTTTTGCTTGCGCGGCCTGCCGCGCCGTCCCGGACGCAGGCGGCGGCCCAGCGATGCTTCCAGCTTGCCCAACAGGCTGTCGCCCACCAGGGGACGGCCGGAACGGGTTCTCGTTCGGACACGTGTCAGTTCCGCCTCCCCGCGAGGCGCGGTCAGCATCTGGTGCCAGGTCTCCGGCTCCATTGTCTGGCGCCACGTGTTCAGGTCAAGCAGGCCGCCCCGATCGGGCCTTCCTGTGTGGGCCGAGGCACTGGACCACTCGTACTCCCACGCGTGCGCCACCAGCCCGGCGCGGACGGGGTTCCGCTCAATGTAACTCATGACCGCCAGGATATGGTCCTCATCCACTGCGCATGAGTAGTAGCGGTTCTGCCACAGGTGGCCGCTGCGCCGATGCAGCCGGTTGAGGTGCCGGGTGTAGAGGAAATGGGCTCGGCCAATGGCCTTTGCCAGGGACTGCTCGGCCGGCGGTGTGACGACCAGATGCACGTGATTCGTCATCAGGCAGTAGCCGCTCACCGTAAGCCCATGCTTGTCGCACTGCTGCCGGAGCAGGTCCAGGTACTTACGATGGTCGCCGGGCGTGAAGAAGACGTCTTGCCGATTGTTGCCCCGCTGGCTGACGTGGTGTGGGAAGCCGGGCAGCACGATTCGGGCGATTCGTGGCATGGGCGCATCCTAACCCCGCCCAACCGGCCTGTCAACCCGAAATTCGGGACAGTCACCTATTTTCGCCGGCGTAACTCGTTGCACAATCGTTAGATACAACACGAGAAAAGGTGACTGTCCCTATTTTTCCTGGATCTTGGCGAGGCTTTCGCGGGCGGCTGCGTCGAGGTTTTCTTCGCTGCCGCCGCCGCGCAACGGCGAGCACATCTCGTAGGCCACGTAGCCGTCGAAGCCGCCCTCCTTCAGGCCGGCGAAGAAGCCCTCCAGGTCCAGGAATCCCTCCCCGAGCGGCACGGCCCGCACCATCGCGGTCATGGGCTCATAGTTGACCAGGCCGGGCACGTAGCGAAATCGCCCCAGTCTGACGTAGTCGGCCAGGGTCGTCTGGACCATGCGCGGCGCCAGGGCGAGGGCGCACTCGCGCAGGTCGGCCCCTTGCAAGGCGGGCGACCAGGGGTCGAACATGGCGCGGCAGTTCGGATGGGCCACGTCGTCCAGAAACTCGATGTAGCTGCGCCAGCCCACGCCCACGTCGTGATGGTTCTGCACGCCGATGATGATGCCGTGCTCCGCCGCGACTTCGGCGCACTCGCGCACGGCGGCGACGCATTTGTCCCAGTCGGCCCAGCAGCTCTCGGGGTCGGTCGTGTAGCCGGTGAATACGCGGATGATCTTCGCGCCAAGCGCCCGGGCCATCCGCGCCAGCGCCCGCACATAGGCGACCTGCATCTCGACCAACGGCACCTCGGCGGCGGTTCTGCCAGCTGTGAAGTCCGTATAGCCGGCGATCGTCGCCACTTCGACGCCGCACTCCTCGGCGGTCCGGCGGATGCGCGCCAGTTCGGCTTCGTCGGTGTCGAGGACCGACAGGTGGGGGCGCTTGCCCATCAGCTCGACGGCGGGGTAGCCCAGCTCTGCCGCCTTGCGCATGAAGGACTTCAGGTCCAGCGTGTGCTGGCCCCACAGGCCGGCGTAACTGACCGAAAACAACGTTGGAATCATTATGGCTTCCCTCCTCGCCAAGGGCGGAGCAGTCGCCTGCGCTGCCGAGCAGAACAGGCAGTGTCCCTATTGCTGCGGTACGGTCAGGCCGGCAACGGGCAGCACGCCCAGGCTCGCGTCGGGCCCCATCTCGGCCAGCGCATTGTCGGCGGCCACTTGAACGGAACTGGCATGGCCCACGCCGAGATCCCGCGCCTCCGGTTCCGAGTAGTTCTCGGAGACCAGGACGATCCGATTCCTGTTCAGCGCCCTGGCGTAGCAGTAGTCGAAGGCGCCGCCGGAGGCGGACACCTCGCCCTTTCGTATCAGCGCCATCAGCTCGGCGGGGGCCATGGCCGCCAACTCGCGGAACCTCTCCCTGCCGGCCTTATCGCCTGCCCCTTCCGTGCAGGGGGCGACCAGGATGAGCGTGCCGCCCGGTTTCGCCATGGACACGCCGGCGTAGAGGGCAAAGGTCGCATGGCCGAACGTCGCGTCGCGCGGGCTGGCGCCCACCACGACGACGTCGGCAGGTGCCACCGTCTTCGCGCCGTATATCTCACTGTAGAGCTTCACGCCTTCTCTGTGCGCCTCCACGACGTCCCCGGCCACCGCCCGGATGATCTCCTTGTGGGGATTCAGGATCGTGTTCACGATGAAGTCCAGTCGGGCAATCCGGGCGACGTCTTCCATGTCCTCCCGGACCGGATTGCCGTCCGTCACGCCGATTGTCACGTTGGGGTGGTCGCACAGCGAGTGATTGGCATGGATGGTCTGGACGCCGGCGACTCCGGGCACGACTATCTTGGCCCCGCCGCCGTATCCGGCCACGGGATGTGCGCAGACGCTGCCGACGGCGATGCGCACGTCCGCTTCCGCAACGGTCCGATTGATCCACACCGGAGTGCCGCGTTTCGACTCGCCCAGCGCTACCAGGTCCGTGTCGTTCTCGTGGTTCTTCACTTCGAAGCGCTCGACTACTTCTTGCCCGACCTTCTGCTCCATGTCGGCGCGCGACAGCCGCCGGTGCGTTCCCCTGGCGATAATGATCGTGACGTTCTCTTCGGCGAGACCCGCAGCAGCCAGCGTCTCGAGCAGCACGGGCAGGACCTTGTAGGCGGGCGTCGGGCGGGTGAAATCGTCCACCAGGACCGCCACCTTGTGCTGTGGGCGCAGCAGCCCGCGAAGGCCCGGCGTGCCGATGGGATTGGAGACCGCTCGCCGCACCTCGTCCTGTTCTTGCCCGAGCGAGGGGCGCGGCGGAAGTTTGGGCTCCACCGAGAACAGGACGACACTATCGGCAACTCCCAGGCGCTTCTGGCCGTCGCCGTAGGGGATGGTCATCGTGCGTTTCACGCTCTCATTCCTCCAGAAGGCTGACACTACAACGTTACACTCCTGATATACCACGGAGGCACGGAGAGCACAGAGAAAGGAGATGCAAGAA
>JAUVVP010000131.1 GCA_030604585.1 Planctomycetota bacterium
CCGCGAAGACGTGGGCATATTCGTCGTGGGGGCTATCGGAGACGGCCCTGGTCGGCAGCGAGCGGTAAGAGGGATATGCGGAGAGGAACGTGCCCGCACCGGTTCCGAGCAGCGGGAAGTCCAGTCCCATGCGGCATGCGTCGGTGAACATCTGCCAGCGCCAGGTGGCGCGCGGGTGCAGGGCCACGTCTTCCAGCGTGGAGAGGCGTCTGACGACCGGCTCCCATCCGAGGTAGGTGACCCATCCGACGATGACGACGGCCACCGCCGCGACATAGAGCCCCTTCCTGCGTCCCATGCTCGTGGCGGCGACGGCAACGAGGACGCCGGCGAAGGCCAGCATCATAGAGAGGATGCCGCCGCGCGAGAGCGACCAGAAGACGGCGGCGCCCATCAGCGCGATGGCGAAGCCGACAAGGAAGTTCTGATGTGCCCGGCCCGCTGCCCTTCGTGTCACGCCTTCACGCCAATGCCTAAGCGAGCCCGCCGCGCGCGCCCCGCGGCCGAGCAGCAGCGCCAGGCCCACGAAGAGGCAGATGCCCACATAGGCCGCGAACTGGTTCCGGGAGACACAGGGCCCGAACGGCGCGCCCCCGTGGGTCAGCTCGCGCCACCAGTAGAGCCTCCTTGTGCCGGAGAGGTTCGCCACGATGCCGAACAGCGCGACGGCGAATCCCACCGATACCACGGCGGCGGCGATCTTGCTGACGTGTTCCCGCTTCCTCACGTACGCGCAAGTCGCCAGGAACAGGGCCACGTAGGCCGAGAGGCGGATGAACGCGTCGCGGGTGGCGTGGGCGTAGAGCGAGGGACTGACGGCCGCTTCCGCAACCCCGGCCGAGGCCCCGGCGCCGGAGGCCGCAGCCGCCTGGTGCACCTCCAGCGCCCGCGGGCTGAGGACACCCAGGAGGGAGGCCGGCCACCGGACGTACTGGAGGCCGACGAGCAGCAGTGCCAGGGCGGCGGGGATCAGCATCGGCGTGAGCATCGGGCGCAGGTCCCGCACCGCGATCGCGCGCACCAGGGCGGCGGCCAGGGCCGTGTAGGCGAGCACGGCAAGGACCGAGTAGGCCCATGGCTCGACGCCGCCGAACGCCAGCGGAGCGAACACCAGCGCGGCGATGATGCAGAAGGACGTCGCGGCTGAGAGGTAGTCTTCCAAGGCGTGTGCAGCGTGGGGGGCTATGCCCCGTGTCCAGATGGCGACCCGCCGACCGATATTTCGTAACGGCCGATGCGGATCACGTCCCCGAGGGAGACCTCGGCCTTCTGGACGCGTTCATCGTTGACGTAAGTGCCGTTGGTGGTCCCGAGGTCCTCGACCAGGATGTTGCCGCCGATGTTGGCGATGCGGCAGTGTACCCGCGAGATGGCGACATCCGGAAGCGTGAAGTTGCACTCGGCGGCGTCGCGTCCGAGCACGACTTCCTCGCCGTCCTTCAATCCGAAGGAGAGACTGCGCTCGTCCCCGGAGCGCATGGAGAAGGAGACGGCCCTGGGCGCGTCTTCATCGGCCGTGGGCTCGGGCTCCTGTTCGGCCACGGCGGCCGTCGCCTCGGGCTTCGCAGCGGCCGCGGTGGGGATGACGAGCTTGAGGGTATCGGGCTCTTTGTCGCCGTAGTCTTTGTAGTAGCGCTGGTAGTCGTAGTAGTAATAGCCGTAAGAGCCGTAGTAGCGCAGGATCCGGGGCCGGACGTCGTTCAGCACGACGCCGATAATCTTGCCGTTGAGGGCCTCGAGTTGTCTTCTGGCCCGCTCGGCGGCGTCGCGGCGGCTCTTGGCGGCCTTCAGAACGATCAACACGCCGTCGCACCCGCTGGCCAGCCCGGCGGCATCCGCCACGAACATGGCGGGGCAGGCGTCGTAGATGACCATGTCGTACTGCTCCCGGGTCTCCCGCACGAACCTGTCCATGGCCTCGCCGCCGAGCAGCTCGGCGGGATTCGGCGCCTTGGAACCGGCGCAGAGGATGTGGAGGTTCTCGAGCTTGCCGTTGCCCCCGTCCGGCGGGCTCTGAACCAAGTCCTCGAGCCGCTTCCCTTCGACGAGCATGTTCGTGAGGCCCGGTCCCCGGTCCAGTTCGAATGCCTTGTGAAGCGTTGGGCGGCGCAGGTCCGCGTCCACCAGGAGCACCCGCTTGCCGTCCTGGGCCACGGTGACGGCCAGGTTGCTGGCGAAGATGGACTTGCCGTCCTGCGGAGCGGCCGAGGTGACCATCAGCGATTTCATCTCGCCCCGCGGCCGGCTGAAGTAGACGTTGGTGCGGATGGACCGGAACGCTTCGGTGTGCGAGCTGGACGGGTGGATCAGGGTGTGCTGGGCCAGTCCGACGAAGCCGTCCCGCCCCCTGGCGGGACGCATGCGGGGCACATAGCCGAGCCACGGCATGCTGAGGCGCTTCTCCACGTCGTCGGGCGTCTTCACCGTATCGTCGAGGTATTCCAGGCCGTAGGCCAGGCCGAGGCCCATCAGTAAGCCGAGCAGCGCGCCCAGGATGAGAGCGCGCTTCTTGTTGGGCTTTATCGGGCTCTGAGGCGCCGCTGCCGCCTCGACCAGGCTGACGTTCGTGACTCCGGCGTCCTTGGTCAGGTCGACCTCCTTCATCCTGTCCACAATGACATCGAAGACGCGGCCCTGCCGCGCAGCATCCCTTTCCAGCCGGCCGTAGACGTGCGACGTCCTGGCCTGATCCAGCGCCAGGTCGCTCTCGCGGGCCAGTGCGCTGGTAAGCTCGCCCTCGCGGGCCAGGAGCATGACATGCTCGGCCTGGATGGACTGCGCCACGCGCGCGATCGCATCCTGCAGCCTGGCAACCAGGTGCACCCTCTGGTCGTCCAGCATCAGGACCTCAGGGTGTTTGCCGCCGTAGGAGCGCAGCGCCACCTGTGCGTCCAGCTCCACCTGCATGAGGCGGCTGTAGAGTTCCTGCACGGCGGAGTCACTGCGGACCAGGGCGACCCCCAGCATGGAGTTGAGGTCCTGTCCGCTTTCCTGTTCCTGCCGGATGGCCTGGGCCGCTACGCTCAGCTCTATCCTGCGCAGTTGCACCCTGGTATATTCGTCGTTGAGGGCCCTGCGGCGGCTCGTCACGGGGCTCTCTTCCCCCGGGGAGCCCAGCTCGGGGATGGTGGCCTGCTCCCGGTAGGAGAGCAGGTCGTCCTCGGCCTCGACGACGGCCTTCTCCTGCTCCCTCATCTGGCGCTGGAGCATGTCGAAGGCCTGGCCGGCGCTTTCCTGCCGCATGGCGACGCTGTAGCTGACGTAGGCACGGGCCACGGTGTTGGCGATCAGGGCGCCCAGTTCGGGGTTGGGGCCGCGCACCTTCAGGTCAACGAGGTTCGTGTCCTTCAGCGGTCTGACTGCCACAACCGCCCGCAGCCTCTCCCACGGCTGCCGCGGGCGGAAGGAGTCCTCGTCAAGCACGGCACGGACCTCCCGGACCACGCTGCGCCAGAGCCCGGGCGACGAGACGTCGCGGGCCTCGTCCTCCTCGAAGAGCCCCGCAAATCGCTCGTCCTCGAGCGCCCTGTCAAGGACGGCCTTGCTGGTGATCAGGTTGACCTGGGTGGAGAAGTACTCCTTGTCCCTGCGCTCCCGGACCTCCTGGAAGGGCCCGACCACGGGCAGGCTGCGTTCGATGAGCAGCCGCGCCGAGGCCTCGGAGATGGGCGTCGCGCGGAAGGCATAGACGGCGGCAACGGTGAAGAGCACCACCACGCAGGCGAGGATGGTCCAGAACCTGCCCCGGAGCACGCCGAGGTGATGGCGGATGTTGAACTCCCCCGCGCCGACTATGTAGGGGTCAATGGTCAGTTGCTCTTGCATGTCACGTTGTCCGAAAAGCAGGTGTTAGGGGTTAGGTGCTCGGTGTTAGGCCCGCCCGAGGCGGGCAAGTGTTAGGTCCGGCCGGGATCAGTAGGGCGAATAGGGCATCAGCCCTCTCAAGCCCAGGGCATGGAGAATCCCGTCCACGGTCCTGCGTCCCCAGCTTGTCCCGACGATGATCGTGTCGCCGGGCTGGAGGATCATGTCCGGGTCTTGCGCTGCGGCCACTTTGGTCAAGTCAACGCGATGGACCTCTTCGCCGCTCGGCGTGGTCCGGAGCAGGAAAACCTTGTCGGGCCGGGCCGCAAGGTCCAGCCCCCTGGCCTGGGCGAGCGCGTCCATCAGGCGCACGGGACGGTCAGGCGGCATGGGATAGGCGCCCGGCCCCCTCACGTAGCCCAGGACGTAGAAGAATTCGTCTCGAATCTCCGGGATGGGCTCGACGTAGACCACGTCGCCGGGATGGACCCAGACGTTCTGCTGCGTGTCGGCGTCCGTCAGGAGCATGTCCAGGTCCACCTCGGCGGCCTGCGGCGGGGGCTCCGGCGGCTCTACGTCTCCGGTCTCAGCATCTCCGGGAGCGGCCTCTGCCCGTTCGGGCTCCGTCGGCGCGACCTCCATCTCTTCGGCAGGCTCTTCCTGAGCGGCGTCCGCAGGTCCGATCCCCTCCGGCTCGAACTGCAGCTCCTCCGCAGCGGCCCACCCGCCCGGACCGGGAGGCTCTATCCGCGTCAGGCGCACGGTATCCCCCGCGTTCTCTGTCAGACCGCCGGCCTGCAACAGCGCCTCCAGCAAGGGGATGCGATTCGTCTTCAGGACCACGATGCGGGGATTCGCCACGGCTCCCGTGACCAGGATGCGCTTGCTCGCATACCCGGTGACGACGGCCGTCACCACGGGGTCGCGGTAGTAGCCGTCGCCGTAGAGGCCGGCCAGCATCTCTCCGATCTCCCCGGTGGTGAGGCCGGCCACGTCCACCGTGCCTATCAGCGGGAAGCTCACGTCGCCGTTCTCGCTGACGGACACCTCGAGCGAACTGCCCACGGCCGACTGGGTAGGCACGAACAGGGAGACGCTGAGCACGTCGCCCGGGCCGACCAGGTACTCCTCCCGGGGCTCGCCGGCCGCCTGCTGCCAGCGGGCCAGGGCCTCGGCCAGCATCTCCGGGGTCCGCAGTACGAGCCTCCTCGGTGGGACCGGTCTGGAGGTCGGGTAGGCGGCGTCCGCTGCGTAGTTCCGAAGCATCGGACGTTTGAAATCCAGATAGCTGCTGCACCCGGCCAGCGCAACGAGCACGGAGAGCAACAGAGCCGCAGAGGTTCTTCTCATCCGGATCAACTCCGTCATGGTTCTCGCGATCGGCGAACGGGCCGCTTCGCAGGAAGGAAGCCGAGTTCCCCGCCCCACCGCATTTGAGGACCTGGTCACGGTGTTATGGCGAGATGGGACTCACAAAGGGAGGCGGCAGAGGCTTGTCCGGCGGCCGTCCAGGGGGGGCCGGCCACTTGGGTTTGCCCGGGTGGGGGACGGGCGGACCCGGGGGACGGTCAGGCGGGCCGCCTGCGGCCGCGTAGGTGAGGGGCGCTGCTACGAGGGTGACATCGCCTTCCCCAACGACCGGAACGGCGGCTGCGGGGCCCGTGATCACCCCTTCCGGGACCCCTGCCGGCGCCGGCGCCAGCAGCAGCGCGGGAATGATGACGTTCAGGGACGCAGAATCCGCCCCTTCAGTGGTCTGGAGGGCAACGGCGAGGCCCGGCTTGCCCACCACCAGCATATAAGTCCCGAGCGGCACGTTCTTTAGCACGTAGGCTCCGTCCGGCCCCGTGGTCGTGCTGATGGCTTCAAGACCCGCGGCCGGCACGAGGGCGACGGGCACGTCCGCCTGGGGGCTCACGCCGCCGGGCTCCGTGACGGCTCCCGCAATATCCCCGGCCGGCAGCTCGACCACCGCCTCAGGAGCGACCTCACCGCCATCGGCCGCGTTCGCCGCAGTCACGGGCCAACACAGAAGCAATGCGCCCGCTGCCAGGAGCAGGCCCCACCCCAGTCCTGCACTCTCATTGTCTCTTCTCAGCATCGTCGCCTCCTTAGCGTTTGTTTCTCCATGCCGGCTTGAACCTTCAGTCATCTCAGATCAGCTCGACCGACTCGACGTCTATCTCCGTGGCCACAGAACGCCCCAGAAGGTCCACGGAGACCACTAACTTGCATCTCTTCTGTCGCCTGACTATGAAGCCCTCCATGCCGATGAGCGGCCCGGTCATCACCCGGACCCGCTTGCCCTCCTGCATGTAGGGCCAGGGGTCCACGGGCACGTGCTTCTCGATCATGCACCGCACAGCCTCGACTTGCCCGCCGGGCACGGCGATCGGACCGTCACC
>JAUVVP010000460.1 GCA_030604585.1 Planctomycetota bacterium
GCCATTGCCCGGTGGCCCTCCGCCGTCAGGAGGCTGATCGGATGCTCCGGCGCCAGCGCAACGGCCGTGGCCATTTCGGTGTCCCGCAGCTTTGGGCTCTGGTCTGCCGCCGTCAGGGCGCGCAGGATGTGACCGTTGGCCGCGTTCAGGCGCTCGATCTTCTCCCGGAAGCGTTCGGGCTCTTCCAGGGAGCCCAGGTTGGTCAGGTGATCGAGGATCGAGTCCCTGCGCGCTGCAAGGAGCCTGTAGGTGTCCCCGAGCATGTTCCTGCGCCGGTAGAGGCGCGAGTGCATGAACTTGAGCGCGGGCGTATACTCCGTGCTCAGCGGCGCGTCGGCCAGGTCTTCGGCCGGCCCCTCCACCTTGCTCAGGTGGCAGGCGAGGAACACGGCCGGGTCGTCCAGGTAGACCTCCGCCAGGTCCTGCCGCGCGAAGCGGTCGAACCTTTCCAGGAACCGCGCTGCATCTATGCGCAGCGGCCGGTCCGAGCCGGCGATCAGCGCGTGTTTGTTCTGGTGGCTCAGCGCGCTCCAGACGTAGACGTGAGGGAACACCTCGTGGAAGGTCCGCAGGATGGTCTTGATGTCCTGAAGGGGCATGTCGAGCGGCAGCCAACTGGTCATGATGCCGCCGGGCTTGAGGCGGTCGCAGCCGTTCTGGAAGTATTCGAGCGTGAAGAGCATCGCCGGGCCGGCCTGGCTGGGCCAGGTGGCGTCATTGGCGATGATGTCATAGTGCCGGTCGGTGTACCGCAGGTAAGTGGCCGCGTCCATGATGATGGCGTTGAAGTTGTCCCGCTCCAGCACGCCGCAGTTGATGTCCCTGAAGTAGCTGTCGGCCATCTCCAACATGACGCGGCTGATCTCGATGCAGTCGAAGCGGTCCACGTCGTAGCTGGAGAAGATGCGGGCCGTCTCGCCGCTGCCGAACCCCACCTGGCAGACCTCCTTCGGGTTCGGGTGGATGAGCATGGGGATGTGGGCCTGGAGTTTCTGCGTGTTGCGCAGGATGTAGCTGGTGCCGGCCACGTCCGTGGAGCCGGCCGAGATCGTCTTGTAGCTGCCGTCCACCTGGCAGGCGACGACCACGCCCTCGACGCCTTCCGCATACCCCAGCAGGGAGACCTCCCTGTCGGGGTTGCCCATGACCACCGACTGGTTCTTGACGAAGTAGCGCACCAGGAAGTCCGAAGGGGTTGCGGCAAAGATGAGGAGGGCAAGCGCCCAGACCGCCGCCACGGGGCGCAGGCGGCGCAGGCCCGGCGCCGTGCGCGGTGAAAGGGCCAGGATCGCACTGCCGCTGGCCACCATCATGAAAGAGACCAGCGTCAGCGAGCGCTGTGTGCCCAGCACGCGCACCAGGTAGAATCCGGTCGCCAGCGCGCCGAGCACCGCGCCGACCGTGTTGAAGACGTATATGCGCCCCACCGACTCGCCCGTGCGCTCCACCCCCGCCGCGAACAGATGGCAGGCTATCGGGAACGCCGCCCCCATCAGCGTCGTGGGGACGATCATTATCAGCGTCGCCACGCCGAGTTCGCTGACGACGCGCTCGGCGAAGCTCCCGTAGCCGTGCCGGGCGGAGAAGAACAGCAGTATGGTCGCCAGCCCGCAGAGGCCGATGGCCGCCTCCAGGTAGCCGTAGATGCGCCAGTAGTGCGCCCTGGCGGGCGTCCGCCTGAGGAAGCCCACCACGGCGCTGCCCAGGCCCAGGCCCAGCAAGAACGCCGTCAGCATGATGCTGAAGGCGTAGACCGTCGTCTCGAGCCGAAAGGCCAACAGCCGCGTCCAGAGCACCTCGTACGAGAACGAGACGAAGCCCGAGACGGCGACGGCCGCCAGCAGCAGCCTGAGGCGGCCCGCTCCCAGCGGCTCCTCGGGCGCGGGGGCCGCTTCCGCTGCGGCCTCAGCTCCCCCCGCTCCGTAGCACGCGTGCAGGCCCAGGAAGACCAGGGCCAGTGCGCAGTTGATCGCCACGGCCAGGTAGATGGTGTTGAGCGTGCCGAACGCTTTGATGAGAACGAAGCCGCTCAGGAACGCGCCCCCGGCCGCCCCGAGCGTGTTCAGGCCGTAGAGAATCCCGACGGCGCCGACCACACGACCCCGGCGCGCCGCCATGAACCGGCTCAGAATGGGCAGCGTGCCCCCCATCAGGAACGTCGGCACCAGCAGGATGGCGGCCGAGACCGCCACCTGCACCGCCGTCAGCAACGCCGGGCTGTCCGTAGCAAGAAAGACGGCCGCATAGAGCCCCTCCGCCCAGCGCAGCGCGTGCGGCACTACCGCGCCGGAGACGGCCGTCCCAAGCTGCAAAAGGGCAAAGATGAGCAGGTGGCGCCTGGTCCGGTCCGCCACCTTGCCGAAAACGAAGCTGCCAAGGGCCAGGCCGCCCATGAAGACCGATATGACGACGCTGATCGCGTAGGTGGTGCTGCCGAAGACGATGGTGAAGATGTGCTTCCAGGCGACCTCGTAGATGAGGCCGACCGAACCGGACACCGCGAACAGCAGGCAGACGCAGGCCGCAACGGCGGCCGGCCCCATCAGGCCGGCCCCATCCGGCCTCGGCTTTGGCGCTTTGCCTGTCATCGCTGGTCCCTATTGACGTTTGCGCAGCAAAAGAAACGCCTCGTCCTCAGCGAGCGGAGCGAGCGGTCCTCGTCCTCGTCGTCGCAATCGCTGCGAGAACAACGGCTTCGAGAACGAGAACGAGAACGAGGACGAGGACGACTCTCCGAAGACGGTTTCTTTTGCCGCGCAAAC
>JAUVVP010000472.1 GCA_030604585.1 Planctomycetota bacterium
AAGATGGGGAACAGCTTGGTCGCGCTCTCCACGACATAGATGGTCCGCAGGTCGCCCTCGCGCACGAGGGTGTCGTCAGGCACGGCCAGCGCATCCGCAACGTACTTGCGCTGGAAGCGGACCTCGGCGTACATCCCGGGGCGCATCAACCAGTCGCCGCCCACGCGCCTGTTGTCTACCTTCAGGTAGACGTCGAAGAAGCGATTGGGGTCTGCCGTGGACGGGCTGATACGGCTGACCCGCCCCTGAAGCCAGTCGGGGCCGGACTCGATCCGGAACTCGCCCTCTTCGCCGATGGAGACCGTCGCCACGTGCTCCTCCGGCACCAGGGCCGCCACTTCGACCGTCGAGAGGTCAACGACGCTGAGCAGCTCGTCGCCTATCCCTTTGTACTCGCCGGGCTCAACCCAGCGCCGCTCCACCACGCCGTCAATGGGAGAGGCGACCTCGGAGAACTTAAGCCGGGACCGGGCCGTCCGCAGCGCGGCGGCGATGTTCTCCTTGCGCGTGCGGGCCTCCTCGAGCCTGTCCTCCGATATCACGTTCTGTTCCAGCAGGTTGGCGAGCCTCCTGTAGTTGTTCTCGGCCTCTTCAGAAGCCGTCTCCGCTGCCTGGATGGCCGCCTCCAGGTCGGTCTTGCGGAACTCGACCAGCACCTGCCCCTTCTTGACCGGCTCACCGACCCGGGCGTGGACCGCTTCGACGACCTCCCCCACCTTCGCGCGCAGCATGCCGCGCACGTCGGCCATCACGCTGCCGTCGCAGACCAGGTAATCGGCAAAGGCCCGCCGGTGCGGCCGCACCACCCTGACCGGCATGCCCTCCCAGGCGTGCAGCCGCTCGATGCTGAGGACCATGGCCTGCACGTCGCCCAGCCTGTAGAGAATCGTCACCCCCAGCGCCGCCAGCAGCGCCACGACCACCAGGACCGCCACAAGCCTTCCGGATCTCCCCGCCATTGAACTCACCTCGCAAGAAGAGCGCACCCGCCCAGGCGAGCCGCCTCATCCAAGTTGACCGCTGTTGTTGGCTGTCAGAAGGTTCCCTCAGCCTTCAAGATCTGGCCCCGCCGGAGGGCCCGGAGCACCCGGTTCGGCCGCTTGCCCCGGAGGCGTCCGACCTGCTTCGTCTGCGACGCCGGCGGCCGACGCCTCACCCTCGGCCGGCTCCATGAAGGCCTCGATGACGCCCGGGACCGGGCCCTCGCTGGGCACCTTGTCGGCGCCCGGCCGCGTGCCGAGCATCCCGATGGCCCGCTGCAACGTCAGGCGCGCGACGACGTGCGCGTGCAGCGCCACATAGTAGAGGCCCCTGGCTCGTGTCAGCGCCGCGCGGGCGTCCAGCACCTCCAGTTCGGTGTTGACTCCCTCTCTGGCGCCGATGGTAACCAGGCGCAGGGCCTCGTGGGCCCGCTCCAGGTTGAGCTGCTGAGACCTAATCAGTTCCCCGGCGTCGGCCAGGTCGAGGATGGCATTCTTCACCTGTTCCAGGACCGACTGCTCCGCGTCGGCCAGGTTGATGAGGCTCTGGCGCACGGCAGCCCTCTGCTGGATGATGTTGCCCTCGCGCCGCAGTCCGTCGAACAGGTTCCACGTCAGCCGCACGCCGGCCATCCACTGCGTGTCCCACTGGATGTTGCTGGCCTCGTGCGGGTCAGGCTTGGCCCACATGTGCCATCCCCATGCCTCGAGTTCGGGGAGGTAGTCGCTGTAGAGGACCCGCAGCGCCGTCTCCTGAAGGCGGATGTCGAGTTCTCCCTGGTAGAGCTCGGGCCGGTTCAGGAAGGCCAGCCGCACGGCCGCCTCGAACTCGGGCTCCATCGGCACGTGGACCAGCTCGTCGCTGAGGATAACCTCGCTCTTCTGCGAGACGCCCATGGCCCTGAACAGGGCCGTCCAGGTCCTGTTGAGCAGGTTGCGCTGCTGGATCATGTCGGCCTCGACGTTGCTGACCTCCACGCGCGCTCGCAGCCGGTCGAAGGGGATTGCCATGCCCGCCTGCTCCTTGGCGATGACGTCCCTGAGGTTGGCCTTCGCGAACTTGAGCGCCTCCACCTGCACCTCGTACAGGTGCTGGCCCAGCAGCACGTCTTCATAGGCGAGCGCCACCGCCAGAATGGCATCCTGCACGACCTGGCGCACCTGCTCATCGCTTAGGAACTGGAAGAGCTTCGCGCCCCTTATGGCTGCCGGGATGCTGCCGCCTTTGAACAGCGGCTGGGTCACGTTGACCTGGTAGGTCCAGTTGTCCCGGTCGCCGATGCTGAAGGTGTTGACCCCCAGGTCAATCGTCATGATCTCGTCCAGGCGGGTGTAGCCCGCCGTCAGCTCGACGCTGGGCAGGGCCTCACCATAGGCCGTCAGCAACTGCCCCTTGGATTTCGCCTGCTCCTCCAGCACGCTGCGCACACGCGGGTTATGGGCCAGACCGAACTTGATCGCGTCCCGAATGCTCAACCGGCCCTCCATGCGGGGAAGCAGTTCGTCTTTGTCCGCCTGCTTGCGCCACCGGGCATAGGAGTCCATGCGGGTGCGCTTCAGGTCCGAGAGCAGCCCGCCCCGGGTCGGGAAGCACCCGGCCGAGCCGAAGACCAGCACTGCCGTCAAGGCCGCCAGGACACCTCTGCGCCCAAACCTTTCCATCATCCGCCCCTCTCAACCAGAATGCCCTCGAAAAGAACCCTCTCCATGACCTCGGGGGCAGCCAG
>JAUVVP010000157.1 GCA_030604585.1 Planctomycetota bacterium
CGGCGATCTGGTCGCCGTCGAGGATCTGACGCTCGAGATCGAGCGCGGCGAGATCTTCGGCCTGCTCGGGCCGAACGGCGCGGGCAAGACAACCACGGTCAACATGGCCGTCGGCCTGCTGGTGCCTGACGGCGGCGAGGTCGTGGTGAACGGTGAGGGCCCGCCGACCGATCCCCGGGTCCGCCGCAGCATCGGCGTCGCCCCCCAGGCCCTGGCCCTCTACGACGTGCTGAGCGGGGAAGAGAACCTCGCCTTCTTCGGCCGGCTCCAGGGCCTTTCGGGCAAAGCACTGTCTGAGCGGGTGGGATGGGCGCTGGACTTCGTGGGCCTGACCGAACGCCGCCGTGACCGCGTCGAGACCTACTCCGGCGGGATGCAGCGCCGCCTGAACATGGCCGTCGCCCTTGTCCACGACCCCATGCTCCTGCTGCTGGACGAGCCGACCGTCGGCGTGGACCCCCAGTCGCGCAACGCCATCTTCGAGAACATCCAGGCCCTCAGCGAGGAGGGCCGGACCATCGTCTACACCACCCACTACATGGAGGAGGCGCAGCGGCTCTGCAACCGCGTGGCCATCCTCGACCGCGGCAAGCTCCTGGCGCTCGACACCGTGCAGAATCTCATCGCCGCCCACGGCGGCAAGAGCGTGGTGCATGCCAGGCTGACCGACCGCGAAGTGCGCGTCGAGACCGACGACCCCGTGGCCGAGCTGACGCGCCTGAACCGGGACGGCCAACTGCTGCACATGAGCGTGGACGGCCCCGACCTGGAGTCGGTGTTTCTGAAGCTGACCGGTAGACACCTGAGGGACTGATGAGCGAGATCGTCGCACTGGCCTTCAAGGACCTGCGCGTGATCCTGCGCGACAAGGCGGGGCTGTTCTTCCTGTTCTTCTTCCCCCTGCTGATCGCCATCTTCTTCGGCTTCATCTTCTCGGGAGTCGGCTCAGCACCCGAGGAACGCAAGATCAGGATAGCGCTGGTGGACCAGGACGCGACCGAAGGCTCGCAGGCGTTCGCGACGGCGCTGAAGGAGTCCGCGGAGCTGGACGTCATCCTGGAGAAACCGGGCGGGGCGGATGGCACTGAGCCTGAGCCCCTCACGCGGGATGACGCGGAAGGCATGGTCCGCAAGGGCAAGGTGGCCGCCTACATCACGCTGCCCGAGGGGTTCGGCCAGGCGCGCGAGAACATGTTCTGGGAGGAGCCGCCGGTGGTGGAGATGGGCATTGACCCGTCCCGCAAGGCGGAGACTGCCATGCTGCAGGGCCTGCTCCTGAAGCAGGTCTTCGAGGGCATGCAGGAGCAGTTCGGTGACCGCGACAAGATGCTCAAGCGCCTCGACGACGGTATCGCTGCCCTGGACATGCCGGGCGCCACCGAGTTCACCAAGGACTGGGTCGAGTCGCTGCGCAAGCTGAACGAAGCCCTCGCCGAGATGCCGGAGTTAGATGAAGAAGGCGAGGAAGGGGGCTACTGGGGCTTCTCGGAGCCGCTGAGGATCGAGGCCAGGGACGTCCAGTTCGAGTGGGAGGGCCCGAGGAGCCCGTTCCAGATCACCTTTCCCCAGGGCATCATCTGGGGGATGCTGGGAACGGCGGCCACGTTCGGCATCTCGATGGTGGTGGAGCGAGTGCGCGGGACGCTGGTGCGGCTGCGGATGGCGCCCATCAGCCGCGCCCACATCCTGGCGGGCAAGGGCCTGGCCTGCTTCATAGCCATGCTGATCGTGGTGGTCACCCTCATGGTGATCGGCCGGCTGGCATTCAAGGTGCGGCCGCACTCATTCCCGCTGCTGATCCTGGCGGCTGCGTGCAGCAGCATCTGCTTCGTGGGCCTGATGATGTTCGTGTCCGTGCTGGGCAAGACGGAGCAGGCTGCCGGCGGCTTCGGCTGGGCCTTCATACTCGTGCTGGCCATGACGGGCGGCGCGTCGATGCCGCTGTTCTTCATGCCGCCCTGGCTCCAGACGGTCAGCGACTTCAGCCCGGTCAAGTGGGCCGTCTACTCGCTGGAGGGGGCCATCTGGCGGGGTCTGACGTTCGCGGACCTGGCCGTGCCTTCCTTGATCCTGATCGGCAGCGGCGTTCTGTTCTTTCTGATCGGCGTCAAAGTCTTCCGCTGGACGGAGTAATAATGGGGACAGTCACCTATTTCCGAGTCGTATCTCTTTGAGCACAGACGCGTTACGATCCGGAAAAAAGGTGACTGTCCCGATTTTTCCGAGCAGGTAGACCGGGGCGCGCGAGAGGGTGAGCGGGCGTTGCTCGATCTCGTTGCCCATGATGTCGAGGCAGCGGACGCCGTCAGGGACGGAGACGGCGATCTCGTCGAAGGGGCTCCAGAGCACGAGGAGGGATTGCCCGCCCGTCTCGAAGGCGAAGCAGTGGCCCTCCTCGCCGAGGCGCTTCTCGGCAGCGAGCTTCGGCTCCGGGCCCATCAGTTCCGTGAAGACGGCCAGGGCGGGGAAGACCTTGTTCGGCGGGCCGCCGTATTCGAAGATGCAGCACTCCGTGTTGGGCATGTTCACCGATCCGCTCGCGCCCGAGTGCACGAAGAACTTCTCCACCCCGCGCGCCAGCATGATGGTGAAGAACCGTATGGTGAACTCGGCGCACTCGCGCTCGCTTTCCAACAGGCGCTCCTCCGACCAGGAGCCCTCCGCCGGAAAGAACGGGCGCCGAGGCAGGTCGTCTTCTCCGTAGTAGGAGAACTCGGTCATCCAGATCGGCTTGCGGCCGCCATGCTCGTCCATGGTCGCCAGCAGCACGTCCATCTCGGGGATGAAGGCCTCGGGAGGGCGGTTGCCCGGGTATATGTGCAGGTTGAAGATATCCACGTGTTCCAGGCAGCCGGCCTCGATCACCTCGCGGGTCAGCGTCCGCGGGCCGCCCCCGAGTCCGCCCATGACCTTGCAGTCGGGGTCGCTCCTGCGCATGGCGGCCGAGGCCACTTCGAGCAGGCGGACGTAGTCGGCGGGGGTGTAGCCGCCCGCGCGCGGGAATGCATACGAAGTGTAGATCGGCTCGTTGAGGAACTCCCAGACCCGGACGCGGTCCCGGTATCTGGCAACCGCCTTCGCGACGAACTCGGCGAGCTTCTCTGGGTCCTTCGGCGGCCAGGCCTGGCGCACCGGCTCCCAGGAGGACCCTTCGAGGTCGGGGTCGGCCTCGGAGTTCCACTCGGCGGAGGGGAAGGGCGGCAGCAGGGCCATCAGGTTCACGCCTTCCTTCAGCACCCGGTCGAGCTGGACGTCGGCCACCTCCCAGTCTGACTGGCCCGGCGAAGGCTCCAGGTGGTCCCACTTGAGCGACCAGTCCCTGTACCAGGTAATGCCGCCTTTGCTGGCCAGTCGAATGAGATGGCCGTCGTTGAAGGCGTGGTTGATCCCCAGCACCGAATCGTCCTCGGACCGGGGCGGCACCACGGCGAGCCGCAGCGCGTGCGACTGGGTCGCACCGCCCGATTCGCAGTCGGCGCGCACGCGGTAGTAGCCCTTCCAGTCGGCCGGCAGGGGGACGTCCTGCTGCGCCGCTGAGGCGGCGGGGACCCGCAGCGAAATAGCCGGCATGCTGACCGGTTTGTCGAGGAAATCCGTGACATCGAACCTGACGCGCAGGTCCATGGCCGAGTCGCCGTGGTTGTATGCCCGCACGCGGAGGGAGGCCGGCTCGCCCTGCGTGAAGATGCCGCCGGCCGCTGACGGCTCGACGGCCACTTCCAAAGTCCTTCGCGACTCGAATGCGGCGGCCCGCTCCCCCATCTCCAGTTGGACCGCGTCTATGTCAACGTCCACGCGGACCTCCTCGTCCAGGTCCGGTCCCACTGTGACGAACACGTACCGGTATGCCGGTCGGAACGTGAAGGAGTAGCGCCGCCACGCGCGGGACAGCTCAACCTTCTGGACGTGGTTCGCCCTGTTCCTCCAATACCCGCCCTTCGGGTCCTTCGCGCGCACGCCCAGGACGGCCGTGACCCCGTCCACGCTCGCCCTCATGTCGCACGAGATGGTATAGGGCGCGCCGGGCTCGACGGGTATCCAGCCGCGGTTGGCGGCAAGGGCCGTGGTCTCCCGCCGGGCGACGGGCCTGAAGTAATCGAAATAGAAGAGGGGCGTTTCCTCGCCGCCCAGGGGTACCCTCAAGAACGACGGGCCGTGCGTGCCGCCAGAGGATTCGATCCTCCCGTGCAGGCGGACCATGTTGCCCCAGCCGGCTCCTTCGCCAAGGGATGACCAGCCGGCCCCCCCGACTTCGAAGGAGCCGTTTGGCACCAGGTTCCTGCCCTCGGTCGGCGGGACGGTGTCGGTGAACTCGATGTCCTGCGCGGAGACCTCGAGGATGCGAACGTCGTCCAGGTAGAAGGTGCCCGGCTCGTTGAACCAGAACTGGAAGCGGCCCGTCTTGCCGACGGAGCGCGTCGCCTGGAACGTCGTGGAGAATCGCTTCCAGGACTTGCGCAGCACCAGGCTGCTGCGCAACCCGCAGTTCTGCCATCCGTCGGTCTCTTGCACGGCCACGCTCACGGTGCGGCCTGTGAGTCCTTCGGCGCGGGCGCGGCACGAGAACTCGTAGTACTTCCCCTCTTCGAGCTGCGCGCCGCCGACCTGCGCAATCATCGCGTGGTCCGCGCCGCCCCCTCCTTCGCAACGCGTGCACGTGAGCCGGGCAACGGGGTTGCCGTTCTCGAACACAGCATCCAGCACCTGATCCACGTTCTCCTCATTGCCCGCCGCCGCCCATCCGGCCGGAGCGCCCAACCACACCTCCGAGAAGTCGCCGTTCGGAACAAGGTTCTTCATCTCCGTTCCTTCTGCAAACACGGCTGCCTGGAGCGCCGCCAGCAGGACAAGCGCCAGCAGGGCAGACGTGGGAGGCCTGCCGCTGCTCCGCGTGCGCGATGCGAGGGCCGGGTGACAGTTCATGGCCATCGCGCGTCCTCCATTGTCCGGCGGGGTGGCACTACTCGAGCCCCTCCTCTCGGATGATCCGGCAGAGTTCGTCCGCCGTCTGGATGCGCTCCTCCGGCGCCTTGGCCATCATCTGCTCGATGGTGCGCGATACGGCTTCCGGCAGGTCGGGGCGCAGGGCGCGGGGCGGCACGAGCGGCTCGTTCAGGTGCTTCTGGCAGACCACCAGGGTCGTCGCGCCCGCGAAAGGCGGTTGCCCGGTGACCATGTGGTACCAGGTGGCGCCGAGCGAATACACATCGCTGCGCGCGTCCGCCCGCTTGGCGTCGGTGATCTGCTCGGGCGCCATGTAGGACGGCGTTCCCATGCCGATGCCGCTGCGGGTAAGGACGGTCAGGTCGCCTTCCGTGTGGCGCACCAGGCCGAGGTCGGCCAGCTTGGCCACGCCGTCTTTGGTGACCATGATGTTGCTGGGCTTGATGTCGCGGTGGATGATGCCGCGTTCGTGCGCATGGGCCAGGCCCTCGGCGGTCTGGAGGATGATCCGGGCCGCTAGGTCTGATGCGAGGGTCCCGGACTCGGCAATCATGTCGCGCACGTTCTTGCCGGCGACGAACTCCATGGCGTAGAAGTAACGGCCGGCATCCTCGCCCAGGGCGATGCCGCGCACCAGGTTACGATGGCGCAGCTTGATGGCGGCCTGGGCCTCGCGCAAGAAGCGGGTCAGCGACGGGCGCTCCCGGGCCAGTTGGGGCGAGAGGACCTTCACTGCCACCGACTGGCCGTCCGCGTCCATGGCCAGGTAGACGCTGCCCATGCCCCCCGCGCCCAGCTTGCGCACGATGGTGAACTGACCCACGGTGTCCGTGTCCAGCTCGCCGGCCTCCTGGCGCAGTTGCTCGGCCACGTGCTGGTCCAACAGGTTCAGCAGCACGGAGCAGTCCCAGAGCGGGATGATCGAGCCCTGCTCC
>JAUVVP010000181.1 GCA_030604585.1 Planctomycetota bacterium
CGCTCAGTGCCTCGGCCTCCTCGGCGCTGACCTGGAATCCTCGCTCGCGCAGGTGAGTGGTCGTGCGGGACTGCGGGTCGAGTATGGTGGTGTTGGTGCGCGTGCGCCCCGCCACGGTGCAGAAGCGGGTCTCGACGCCCTCAGCGCGCAGGCTCTCGGTGAAGAGCCGATGTTCGTCCCGGCCGACGAAGGCACAGGCGGCCGCCGCCGCCCCGAGCCGCGCCAGGCCGCGCGCGACGTTAATGCCCTTGCCGGCCGGCAGCACCGCCCGCACCGTGGCCCGGGCATGCTGGCCGACCCGGAAGCCCGGCACCACCAGGGCCTTATCCACGGCGGGGTTCAGGGTGGCCGTAATGATGCTTGCCGCGCCCGACTTCACTGGATCTCGATCTTGCGGAAGGTTCGCGGGCCGCGCTCGGCCTGGAGGTCCTTCTGAAGCCGGCGGATGCCCTCGTCGAGGGCCGCCCGGCTCACCTTCAGCGCCAGCAGCAGGCCGCTCTCGGCGACCCGGCAGGCCTTCCGGGCCGCCCGCCTCATCTCGGCACCCGGCGCACAGCATGGCCAGCGCCGCTCCGGCCTGACCCACGCCCTTCTATGGTCATTACGCCACATCTGCCTCACCCCTCGAAGTTCACGCACAGGGTTGTGCCCTCGATCTCCGCTCCCGTCGGGGCCAGCGGGATCAGACTGCGCGGAAGCGTCACGTACCTCTTGAAACTACCGATCCGGATGATCAACTGGTCCTCACTGCGGCTCAGTTCGACGTCTTCTTTGGCCACGAAGGGAAGCTTCAGCCGCACCTTGTAGACGTCGCCCTCCTTCTCGAAGCGGCACGGCGCCTCCCGGTAGAACAGAGCCGTCGGGTCCTCGTCCCCGTAGACGGCCTCGCCGAGGCGCGACAGCCCCTCAATGCCGACGATCTGGTCCTCGAACAACTCGACCTTGCGGATCGGCACGGGGGCGAAGCTCAACTCGATCTCGCGCAGGTGCTCGGCCTGGCTCCGCTTCCACGCGGTGAAATGCTCGTCCGTCACGCTGTCCGGCAGGACGCGATTGGCCACCACCATGTCCACGTTCAGCCCGTAGAGGCAGATGTACATGAAGGCGCGGCGCGTCTCCTTGACGACCATCTTCTCCGGGTTGGTCACGATCCGGGCGCTGGTCACCTGCGGGTCCTCCAGCAGCGCCTGCACGCCGTCGAGCCGCTCGTAGATGGCCAGCACGGCCTTGAAGTACTCCTCTCCGGGCAGCGGCACGTCGTAGAGGGCGCCCGCTATCGGCCGGGCGATCTTCATGATGGACCGCTCCAGCTTGAACACGCGGTTCATGTACCATTCCAGCGCCGTGGGCATGCTCAGGAAACGGAGGGACTCGCCGGTCGGCGCGCAGTCGAGCACCACCAGGTCATACAGGCCGTCGCGGTAGTACCTGTTCAGCCACAGCAGGCCGATGACCTCCGCCATGCCGGGCAGCAGGGCGATCTCGTCGGCCACCAGGTCGTCCAGCCCGGAGGTGCTGAGCAGTTCAGCGATGTAGCCGTGCACAGCGCCCCAGTGCTTGCACAGTTCCGCCTCGACGTCGATCTCCTGTATGGCCAGCCGTTCGGCCACCTCGACGGGCTGGCCGCCGGCGTCGTCCATCAGGCGCTTGCCCAGGTCGAAGGAGTCGGAGAGCGAGTGCGCCAGGTCCAGCGAGATGACGATGGTGCTGTACCCCCGCCGAGAGGCCAGCAGTGCTGTGGCCGCCGCCACGCTGGTCTTCCCGACCCCGCCCTTCCCGGCAAAAAGCAGCACGCGCATGGGGTTCACTCCGCGATCGGCGTCCACCCCTCCAGGTGGGTGCAGCATTGTCGGCCCCGGCCGCCGAAGCAACGCGCCACGGCGGCACGGGCCGTTCGCCGTCCACAACTATCAGATGGGACGCAGGGAATCAAGCGCGGCCACGCTTCCACGCACCAGCGGGCGCCACGCTCAAACTCGTTTGGGCGTCGTGGCCGCCAGTAGCCCCCTCAAGCACCCCCAAGCTCAGCTTGAGGGTGGCACCCGCCGAGCAGCTACCGGCACGAGAACAGGACCGCGTACGAAGAGAAGCAAGGCAGACGATGGCTTAGCCGCCCAGGGGGAAGCGGTGCAGCGGCGTGTAGACGGCGCCGCCCGGGCGCAGGTCGCTGCGCATCAGCACGAAGGAGTCCACCTCCACCCGGCCGAAGTCCTGGTCGGCCACGGCGGCGGATATCTCGTCCATGCTCGGGCACCGGCGGCGGTCCTTCGTCCGCCCGAGGGTTACGTGCGGGACGAACCGGCGCTTCTCCTTCGGAATGCGCAGCTCCCCGGCAAGCGCACCCTCCACGGCCCGGTGGAGGGCCGCCAGCGCGCCGGTCGGCTCATGAAGGCCAACGTGAATGACGCGAGGCACTCCGCGCGGAGGGAAGCCGGACAGGCCGGAGACGGTCATCGAAAAGGACTCGGCACCCTCGCCGGCGGCCTCCAGGCATTCAACCGCGCGGGGAAGGTCGGCCTCGTCAAGCGCGCCGATGAACTTGAGCGTCAGGTGCAGCGACTCCGCCTTGACCCACCGCACGCCCGGCGCGGTCGGCCTCAGCGCCTCCAGCGCCCCCTGGAGCGCGCGTCGACAGGCATCGTCCAGTTCAACGGCGACAAAGGTCCTCAATCCCCCGCGCTCCTCTCGTGAGGGACTCCGGCAGCCGCATCGTCCGGTGCCGGCCCCTCCAGCTTCTCGAAAAGGATCTCCGGATCGCCCAGAGCGCGGCCCTCGGGGAGCAGCCCGGCGGCCGCGTCCCAGGCCATCTCCTGGGGGGTGGCCGAGAGCATGGCCGCCACCTTGTCCGCCGCGAAGGGCAGGAAGGGCCCCATCACCACTGCCAGCGTCTTGATGGTGTTCAGGCAGACGTTGATGACGGTGCCGCACGCCGCCTTGTCTTCCTTGCGCAGCACCCAGGGCTGGCGGTAATCGAAGTAGCGGTTGCTCTCGCGCGCGGCGGCCATGACCTCCTGCAGCGCCTCTTTGAAGCGGTACCCCTCCAACAGCGCCGAGACCCGATCCGGCAGCCCGGCCGCCATGGCCAGTTGGGCGCGGTCCTGCTCGGTCGGCGCGGCACATGGCGGCACGGCGCCGGCGAAGTAGCGGTGCGTGAAGGTCATGTTGCGATGCACGAAGTTGCCGAGGGCGGCCACCAGCTCCTCGTTGTTGCGCCGGATCAGGTCCTCGAACTTGAACGCCGTGCGCTGGCGCTCGGGCGCGATCATGGTCAGGTAATAGCGCAGCGGGTCGGCCTCGTACTGCTCGAGGTAGTCGTTGATCCAGATGGCCGTGCCCCGGCTCTTGGAGATCTTCGTCTCGTCCTCGCCGGGGAATTGGATGTTGAGGAAGCAGTTGGCCGGCACGTTCTCGGGCAACTGGAACGTGCCCTCGGCCATCAACATCGCAGGCCACGTGAGCACGTGGAAGATGACGTTGTCCTCGCCTATGAAGTGGATGATCTTGCAGTCGGGATCCTTCCACCATCGCTCGTACTCGCCGGGCTCGCCGCCCTGCTCCCGGCACCACTGCTCGGTGAAGGAGACGTAGCCTATCGGCGCGTCGAACCAGACGTAGAGCACCTTGCCCTTCGCGTCGGGGTCGTCCTCCAGCGGCACGGGTATGCCCCAGTCGAGGTCGCGGGTAATGGACCTGAACGGAAGGCCCTGTTCGAGCAGGCCCAGGCTGAAGTTCTTCACCATCGGGCGCCAGTCATCTTTTCCACGGATCCACTCACGCAGGCGACCCTCGAACTCCGGCAGCCGGAAGAACCAGTGCACCGTCTCCCTCAGTTCGGGCGTCGCTCCGGTTATGACGCTCCGGGGCTGCAGGAGCTCCGTCGGCTCGATCAGCCGGCCGCAGGCCTCGCACTGGTCGCCGCGCGCGCCGCCCGTGCCGCAGTGATGGCAGATGCCCTCCACGTAGCGGTCGGGCAGGAACATCCGCGCCTCGGGGTCGTAGAGCTGTTCGCTGGTGCGTTTCTCCAGGTGGCCGTTCTCCAGCAGCTTCAGGAAGAAGCGCTGGCTGATCTCGGTGTGGACCTCCGCGGCGGCCGTGCCGCTGTAGATGTCGAACCGTATGCCCAAGCCGTCGTAGTCCCGCTTCTGCTGGGCGCGGTAGAAGTCGGCCACTTCCCTGGGGAGCTTGCCTTCCTGGCGGGCGGCCAGCAGGAGCGGAACGCCGTGATCATCGCTGCCGCAGATGAAGAGCACCTCATCCCCGCGCGAGCGCAGGTAGCGCACGAAGATGTCCGCCGGCAGATAGCAGCCCGCGATGTGGCCCACATGCAAAACGCCATTCGAGTACGGAAGTGCCGCCGTGACTGTGAAACGTCTCTTCGCCATCGGGTTGCGTCCGTGCGCAGTCGGAGGATAGCCGGCAGGAACAGCCCAGCTTGCGGAGCGCGTACTATAACAGCGCGGGCTGCCTGCCGCAACCGGAGGGAGTCCGGAGCCCCCAACTCAGAGCGAGTCGGCGAATCTGCGGATCACGGCCACGTGCTCGGCAGTCGTGCCGTCGCATCCACCGATGATGCGCGCGCCGGCCTCATACAGGTCGGGGACGTAGCGGCGGAAGACGGCGGGGTCCTCCTTGTAGACCGTTCGGCCCTCCACCAGCTTCGGCAGGCCCGCATTGGGCTGCACGATGACGGGCAGGTCCGTCTGCTTCGCCAGCTCGGCCACCAGCGGGGCCATCGTCTGGATACCTTGGCCGCAGTTGGTGCCCACCACCGCGCAGCCGAACTCGTCCGCCAGCGCCACTACAGCGTCGGGGCCCTCGCCCATCATGCTGCGGTACCGCCCGCTGGCCTCGGGCGTGAATGTCATGTTGGCGATCAGCGGCAGCTCGCAGCACTCGCGCGCCGCCCTCAGCGCCACACGCAGCTCAGCGCTTGACTCGAACGTCTCGAATATGACGGCGTCGACCCCGGCCTCGGCCAGGGAAGCGATCTGTTGCCCAAAGGCCTCCGTCGCGGCGTCCTCGGTCAGATCGCCGAGGGGCTCCAGCAGTGCGCCGGTCGGCCCGACGTCACCGAAGACCAGGGCCCGATCGCCGGCGGCCCGCCGGGCAATCGCCGCGGCCGCCCGGTTGATCTCCTCCAGCCTGTCGGCCAGGCCGTGCCGCCCCAGCACGATGCCGTTGCCGCCGAAGGTGTTGGTCAGCAGGTAGTCGGCGCCCGCCTCGACGTATTCCCGCTGGATCTGCTCAACGGCGTCAGGGTTGTCTAGGTTCCACAGTGCGCCGCACTCGCCCGGACCCAGGCCAGCCACCATGAGCTGGGTGCCCATGGCGCCGTCGCCGACAAGGAGACGTTTAGTCTGAAGAAGCGTGATGAAGTCCAAGGCATACCCCCCGGCAGTCAAAGTCCAGGTTGCTCGCTGCGGTCTTGGACGCTGGCGCTGCGGCCGGCCGCTGACAACAACCAACTATCAGGCGCCGCCGTCAGCCG
>JAUVVP010000163.1 GCA_030604585.1 Planctomycetota bacterium
ACCATCGAGATCATCCGCGAGCTTGAGTTCAAGGAACCTCCCCGGCACGTCCTGTTCGACTTCGACGGCACTCTGAGCCTCATCAGGGAAGGCTGGCCCTCGGTCATGGTGCCGATGATGGTGGAGACCCTCCTCGAGACCGGCACGGACGAGTCGCCACGGCACCTGCGTGACTACTGCCACCGGTACGTGATGCAGCTCTGCGGCAAGCAGACGGTCTACCAGATGATCCGCCTGGCGGAGGAGGTCAAGGCGCGCGGCGGCACGCCCAAAGACCCGTGGCTCTACAAGCAGATCTACCACGACCGGCTGATGGATCACATCGGCCATCGCCGCGAGGCCCTGCGCTCGGGCGAAGCGAGCCCCGAGGAGATGCTCGTGCCGCGCTCGCTGGACATCCTGGGAGCGCTCAGGGACAGCGGCGTCGCACTCTACGTGGCCAGCGGAACGGACCAGCGCTACGTCGAAGAAGAGGCCCGCTTGCTTACCCTGGACCGGTACTTCGGGGAACACATCTACGGAGCGCAGAAGGAATACAAGAAGTTCTCCAAACAGGCCGTCATTGACCATATCCTGACCGAGAACCAGGTCCAGGGCTCACTGCTCCTTGGGTTCGGCGACGGCTACGTGGAGGTCCAGAACGTCAAGTTGTCCGGGGGCACCGCCATCGCCGTGGCCAGCGACGAAGCCGGCCGCAGCGGCAGACCCGACCAGTGGAAGCGGGACAGGCTTATCGGCGTGGGTGCCGACATCGTTATCCCGGACTTCCAGGACTACGAGCCGCTGCTCCGCTACATCTGGGGCGATTGAGGCGACTGCCCCCGCTCCAGACGGACAGACCGGAGCGAGCGCGATGACGCTCGCCCAGTTTGACCCCTCGTCAGTCCTGTCCTATACTGCCTGACGTTCGGCGTCTCTACAAGGAGTTGCCGCGTGACCTGGCGGGCGTTTCTCATCGGTATCCTGGGCGTCGTGGGCCTTTGCCTGCTTGTGCCGGTCAACGACTACCGGGTCGGCAACACATTCCTGACGGGCAACCACTTCCCCGTGGGCGTGTTCTTCTTCCTGTTCGTCCTGACGCTGGGGGTGAATCTGGTCCTCCGACTCATCCGGCGGGCCTGGATGTTCAGGCAGTCGGAGCTGATGCTCGTCTGGTGCATGATGCTGGTGGCCTCCACGGTGCCGGCCAGCGGGCTGATGCGCAATCTCCTGCCGTCAGTGGCCGCCGCGCCGTACCTATCGCAGCGGCCCGACGTGTTCTGGAGGGATGACGTCCTGAAAGTCGCCCCTGAGGGGATCCTGCTGAGCAAGAACCCCAAGTCCATGGCGGCCAGGAAATTCTTCGAGGGCACGCCGGAGGGCGAACCGGTGCGCGTGCCCTGGGGACAGTGGACGCGGGTATTCGTCACGTGGGGCATCTACGTGTGGCTTTTCTACCTGGCGACATTTTTCCTGTGCGGTATCCTGCGCAGGCAATGGGTTGAGTCGGAGCGCCTGATCTTCGCAGCGGCCCGAGTGCCGCTGGAGTTCACGGAGGGCGCCCGTGAGGGGCACCTGCTGCCCCCGCTGATGCGCAGCAAGGCGTTCCTGGGGGGCGCGCTGCTGGCGATGACATTCGGGGTGATCCGTCTGTCGCCGCTGTTTGTCGGCGCGGAGAAGGGGTGGCTCCCGCTGCTCCCCTTCTGGCAGGTATTCTCCGAGACGGCGCTCAACTACGTGAACATCAGCGACGGGAAGATATACCCGCTGGCGATCGGGTTTGCGTTCCTCGTAACGAGCGACGTGTCGCTGAGCATATGGTTGTTCTACATCTTCATGGGCGGGCAGATCGTCATTGCACACACCATGGGGCGGCCGCTGGAGGGGGGGCGTTCGGGCCCGTTCCTGAGGTGGCAGCAGTCCGGGGCCTTCCTGGCCCTGACGGTCGGCATGTTCTACATGTCCCGCCGGCACTTGTGGGCCGTGCTGAAGAAGGCGTTGCGACGGGCTTCGGAAGTGGATGACTCGGCGGAGCCGATCGGATACCGGTTTGCGTTTTGGGGACTGGTGGCGACGCTTGCCGGACTGATCGCATGGAACGTCTGGTTCGGCCTCGGCGTGTGGACGGCCATCGCCCTTATGGGGCTCACGTTCAGCATGGTGCTGGTGCACACCAGGATGGTGGCCCAGGGCGGGCTGTTCTTCATCCAGCAGTCCTGGAGCCCCTCGTGGTTCCTGCACGGCATCACCGGGGGCCGCATCTTCTCCGGGCCGGCCGCCGTAGTTGCGCAAATGCAGGGGGCCATCCTGATCCACGACTCGCGGGAATTGCTGGCGCCGCACGCAATGAACGCGCTGCGCATCTCGTCCGTGTTCGGAAAGAAGCGCCGCCTGTTTCTGCCTATCATGCTGGTCGCGCTGGCGGTCGCGATGCCGGCGGCGGCCTACGCCAGCCTGAAATGGGTCTACTACGATCCGGGCGCCCTGAACGTGCCCATCGGGCGCAGCCACGTCTATCACATGACGAATCTGTTCAACAGCGTGCACCTGATGATCGCCAAGCCGTGGCAGGCCGCCAATCCCAGTTACGGCGGGCTGGCCACGGGCGTGATGGGCATGGCCCTGCTGATGGCGCTGCGGGGCACATTCTACTGGTGGCCGATCCATCCCCTTGGCTTTGCCATCGCAGTGTCGTGGTGCACGAGGGAGTTGTGGTTCTCCTTCTTCCTGGGCTGGTTGGCGAAGATGTTGACGCTCAAGGTCGCCGGCAACGCGCTCAGGAACGGGCGGAAGTTCTTCCTGGGCGTGATCGTCGGTGAGGCAATGATGGTGGGCGCCGCGACGTTCATTAGCCTGCTGACCGGCGTACGCACGGGCGTGGTGTTCCTGTCGCATTGACGGCGGCAGAAGCGCCCGCCGGCTGTCTGGCCGGACGACCCGATGCGGTCCGGGTCAGGGCACGGGGACACCGCCCAGGTCAATGCGGCCCCTGCCTGTGATCTTTGCCCGCCTCACCGGTCGCCCTGCCTGCCGAGTTCTGGGGCCCCGCTGCCACCTGCAGGAGCGATCAGGTTGCGCAGCTTGCCTGACACCAGGTACATCCGCGCCGTCTGGGCGGCCTTGTAACGCATCTCGTACCAGGCGCGGTCGGAATGCCAGGCCGTATGCGGCGTGATGATGAGCCGGCCGCGCAGCCACGGAGCACGGTCGCGCCAGGCGCGGATCAGGGGGTGGTCCTCGGGCGGCTCGGACGGCAGCACGTCCAACGCGGCCGACGCCAGGTGTCCGCTCCTCAGGACGGCCTCCAGACAGTCCAGGTCCGCCAGAATCGCTCCACGGGCAGTGTTCACCAGTGAAGCGCCAGGCTTCATCCGGTCGAAGAACTCCCGGTCCATCATCCCGCGCGTCTCGTCCGTCAGCGGGCAATGAACGGTCACGATATCGGCCTCCGCCAACAGTTCCTCCATCGAGTCGAGGCGTTCGTAGCCGATCGCCTTCTCGTGCCCGGACGGCTGATAGGGGTCATAGCCGACTATCCGATACCGGAAGGGCTTCATCCGGTTGACCACGGCGGTGCCGATCCGTCCCACGCCGATCACCCCCAGCACCTGCTCCGACGTCCGGGCGTGGGGTGTGAGGACATGCTCCTGCCAGGTGTCCGCGAACCCGCGGCAGGCGCGGTCGTACTCGACCAGCTTCCGTTGAACGGCCAGGATCATCGCGCAGGCCGTGTCCGCCACCTCCTCCGTGCCGTAGTCCGGCGTGTTACACAGGCGAATGCCGCGCTCGGCCAGCGCGCCGACGTCAACAGTGTCAAACCCCACGCCGTAGCGAACGACGATCTTGCATGAGTCCAGCAGAGGCGTAATCGCCCGGCCGATGCGCCGGTGCCAGGCCAGCAGAGCATCAACCTGCTGCCATTGCCTGCTGCTCTCGTCAGTCTCCCCCGGACCTGAAAGGAAGAGGAACTCGGCCTCCGGAAAGGCCTCCTGCTCGATGTCGGCAGGTGGCACGATGTGATCCGTAATGCCCACGAGCCATCTTTTCTCTGGGGAAGCAGAGCCTTGCACTTGAGTGTGTCCCGCCATGACGCCTCTCTGTCGCGTTCGATCTGTAACGACTGCGATTCAGATGAAATGCCGGCCCGTTCCGGGCGCCCGCTCCGGTGACCCGCAGCCCAGCGAACCGCGGGCACCGAGACTGCTGCCGCGCCCTCGCCTCAAGTAGTCTACCAGCGGCTTCGGCATTCGGCAACGCATCCCGCAACGCCCCGCCGACCCGGCTTGCGCCAGGAGAGCCGCCACCGCGGGCAGGCCCCAACGGCAAGCGCTTCGCGGACCGGCGCGGGATCGGCAGGAGGGCCGTCAAGCAGAACCCCACGCACAGGCTGCGAAGCACCCGGATGCAGGTCGACTCTGGGAGGGCCTACTTCCCCACGGCCGCCAGCGCCTTCTCTATCTGGGCGATGGCAGCCCGCTCGTCGGCCAGGTTGTCCCGCATGATCTGGGCTTCGATGGCCCGGTTCTCTGGGGTCCAGTTCTCATCCCACGGCCATGCCACGCAGTCCTGACCGTCCCACAGGCGCTCGGAGATGGCGCGGTATCGGTCGGCCGCTGCGTGCAGGTGCTCTGCGGCCTGGCCCCCGGACTGCTCCGCGATTCCTCGCAGATACTCGGCGGCGGCCTCGCGGCTGGTCAGGAGCTGCGAGTACGAGAACGCGTTCCCGTGCAGTGACACGTCATCGCGATCCTCCTCCACGGCGGAGAGCCATCCCTCGTACGCCGCGAAGCCGTAGAGACGGCTGCCGTCCTCTTCCGCCGGCCGCCTGGCCAACTCGACGGCCGTCTGGAGGGACCGGACCACGGACTCCCACCGGTCTGCGGGCTCGCCTGCCCTCTCGAATGTGGACGCGAACCACGCCTCGCCCACGAAGCCACTCGGCCTTGCCATCTCCTGGTAGCCCGACTCATCGCCGGCGTAGGGCTTGCAGATGAAGGCGCTGCCGTCTTCCCGATAGCCGACGATCAGGTTCCACTCCCCATTCATGTAGAAGAGCGGCAGCCCTCTGTCGATGCTCTCCCGGCAGGCGGCGAGCAGCTCCTCGCGCCAGTCCGGGTTCTCCTCATCGTCGAAGGAGATGGCTGTCGACTCGTAGCGGAGGCCGAAGACTCGCTGCACGACTTCCTGCCAGTCCATGCCCATCTCCGAGTGGATCTCGGCGACGAAGAGGTTCGGCGCCATCGTGAGCTTGAAGGCGCAGCCGGACAGCCCCATCACGTCCGCGTAGGTCACGTCCTGCCCGGCGCAGCGGAGGACCTCCGTCAGGCAGGCCACTTGCGAGTCCTGCCGCGTGAAGAACGACCCGCCCCAGTCCATCTCCTCCAGGCCCTCGATCCACACCTTGCCGTCCTCGCGGCGGACGTTGGCGGGGGGTGCCTCATCCACGTACCAGCCGTAGTAGTTGGCCAGGTGATCGCGCAGGTAGACGGCCAGGCAACGCGCGAGCCACACCTTCTCCTTGTAGCTGTCTGGCGCGCCGAGCTGGGCGGCGGGGGCCCCGGCCAGCCAGGCCGCCAGGCGGTTCAGCATGGCCCGGACCTTGGGCCTATCGTCGGGGTTGCCGTCGCCCCACGCCAGCGGGCCGTCGTGCTCGTGCCACTGGCCAAGCGCGCGCTTCCGGCCGATGCTGCGCAGGAGCAGTTCGTGGTTGTGGTCGAAGCTCCAGAGCTGGTAGCCATGCATGTCGATGCGGTGCGCGAACGGCGCCAGGGCGTCCG
>JAUVVP010000194.1 GCA_030604585.1 Planctomycetota bacterium
CCCACCACGGGAACCAGTCGTAGCTGTACCAGGAGTAGCCGTAGCCCGGCCCGTAGAGCCAGTCCCACCGCCCGGGGAAGTAATAGCTGTGCGTGTACTCCTCGCGGAAGACGCGGTACTTGACCGTTGCCTCGGTCACGGGCGCGCCGAAGTAGTACTCGGCCCTGATAACGGCGTTGATCTTCTCGCCGAGCTTAGCGTGGGTGGTGTCCGGCTCGACGGTCACCTCGAACTCGGGCTTCTTATACTCCTCAACGCGGAAGTTCTGTCCCCCGGCGTACTGCTCGCCGTGCACCTGGACCCTGTAGACGCCGAGCGGGGGCTCCTCGGCCAGCTTGAACTCGCCGTCGAGGCCGCCATACTCGTCGGTCCGCTTCGTCACTCTGTGGACCTCGTTGCCCCGCGGGTCGTGGACGCTGACCGTGAACCGGCTGTGGGGGGCGTTGTTCAGTATCCCGCGCTGCATCCGGCGCGCCCATATCTTGAAGCGCACTGTCTGCTCGGGCCGGTAGACCGGCCGGTCGGTGATGACGTAGGCGAACAGGCCGTCAACCATACGCGAGGGGTGGTAGCGCCGCCAGTAGCTCATCCCCGTCCAGGCCAGTCGGTCCTCCGGCGCTGTCACCAGCAGGTGGATGTTGCTGCCGCGCTCCTCCGGCGGGGCGAACAAGGCCATGCCGTTCTCGTCGGTGCGCAGTTCGCTCGTCCGCGCATGCCAGATGCTCTTGCGAATCTTTCGGTCGTAGGTGCTCCAGGTCTCCAGCACGTTGACGTCGGCCCCCGCGACGGGCGCCCCGCTGGCCGCGTCGGCGATGTAGTAGAGGGTGCCCTTGTCCGTTCTCTTCTCGACTATGGCCAGGTCCGTCAGCACGACGACCGCCCGGCTGGCCCCCAGCCCGAGCGCTTCAGCGCCCTCCTTGGCCGCGTCGGCGGCCGGCGGCTCGCCGGTGTAGGCGCAGACGAGGTAGGCCGTGCGCTCCTTCAGCGGCGTCTGGAGCGTTGCCCGCGCGTAGCGATGCGTCCCGTCGTTGGGGACGGGGTCGGCCCACCGGACCACTTCGGCGCCGACGTGCTTCGCGGCCAGCCGCGTCTCCCACTGATTCGACGCGCCCGAGACCAGGAAGTGGTGCCAGTTCCGCAGCATGTGGACGTATCGGCGGGCATCTTCTTCTTCCTTCTGTGCCTCCGCGCGCAACGCCTCCAGCAAGCCCTTCAGGTCCACCTTCCGCGCAACGAACCAGACCTTCTCCACGTTGCGGTAGCTGAGCTGGACCAGGGCCGGCTGGCCGGGCAGTTGCACGCCGGTCTGGCTGATCTGCACCTGGGGCGCCTTGATTCGCGCTGTCTGCGTGGCGGCGCTGCCGGCCCATGCGCCCTGGGGAAAGACCTCGCGCAGCGCCTCGTACTCGTCGAGGGCCTTCAGGTACTGCTGGCGGCTCTGGTAGTAGAGGCCGACGGCGTAGTGCGCCTGGTCGGCGATGCCGCTCTGCGCGTAGTCGCCGGCGACGGTGCGCAGCAGTGCGAAGACGTCGAACTGGCCGGGCAGCTCGACCTTCCGTATGCGCCCGCCGGCGAGCACCAGGGCCTCGCCATCGCCCAACTCCCAGGGGTTAAAGGCCTCGAGTTCCTCTTGCAGGGGCCTCCTCGCGCCATCGTAGTAGTAGCCGGCGTAGAGGCCCAGCCTGTCCATTCCGAAGCGCTTGCGGGCGAGCATGGCCTGGCGGTAGTAGCTCTGGGCGGTGTGCCGGCGCTCCTTGGTCTCGTCGAGTTGACGGGCCTCGGCCAGCAGGTAGAGGATCTTCTCGTCGTCGGGCAGGTCGGCAGAATAAGCCGGCGGCTCCTTGGGGAAGATGGGCTCGCCGTCGGCGCCTATGCGCAGGCCGATGGGGCGCTTGCGCGTCATCTCCCAGTGGCCGTAGCCCTCGTCAAAGTCGTCCTCACCGGCCGTCTCCGCCAGGAACTCGTCCCGCTCGCCCCACCAGCGATACCAGAAGTGCGGCTGGTCGTCGTAAATGGAGAACCGGGACAACAGGTTGGCCAGGTCGAAGGTGCACTCGATGCGCTCGTCGTGCCAGTTGTCGCGCTCGTCCTGGGGCAGGGGGGCCAGGGCGGCGCGGTCCGCGTCGTATTCCTCGTAGAGCCGGCGCGCCCGCTCCATGTGGGCGACGGCGTGCTTCTTGTCGTACTGCCAGCTCTGGAGGTAGATGCCCTGGCGGCGTTCGCCCCGGTAGAACTCGCCGCCGGCGCGCGTCCCCCAGTGCGGCAGGAGCATGTAGAGGTGGGCCGTCAGGCGCTCCGCGCGCGCCTCGTAGGGCGTGGCGGCCGTGCGCTGGACGTAGTCCTCGGCCGCCGCGACGGCGTCGTCATAGAGGCTCAGCCGCAGTCTGCACATCATGAGGCGCTCCGCCGCGGTCCGCCAGCCCTCCTCCTGCGCCTCCACCAGCGCCCCGTAGGCCTCGGCTGCCTCCTTGTAGTTCTTCTGCTCGAACAGCTTGTCGGCCGTCTCCTGCGACGCGCCCTGGGCAGGCGCGGCGGCCAGCACGGCCAGGCAGCAAAGCGTCAGCATCACGGCGCCGGCAATCCCCATTCTCAACCACTTGCCCTGCATTTCAGCTCTCCCGCGGAAGGTCCGTCGCGGAACCGTGAGGTCCGATGATTCTCCCAGGGACTGCTCATCCCCGGGCGCTCAGTTTAAGTCATTAGATGCCCCCAGGCCACCAGAAGTTCCCGCCTTTCCGCACGGTGGAGAGACACTTCCCGCTCGGGCTCCGCGGAGCAACGGGTGCCACGCTCAAGCGAAGCTTGGGCGTGATTGCGGCCGGTGGCGGATGGCACGCCCAAACGAGTCTGAGCGTGGCACCCAGCGGGAGTTGCCTGCCCGGCGAACCCGTGCAGGGGTTGTGCCGCTCCGAGGGTGAGTGTTGGAACAAGGCGGCCCGGGCCAAGGGCACCGTCAGGGACTCGCAGTGCCGGCCTGATTGGGGTAGTATTTGCGGCTTCGGAACGGTGAACAGGTTGGAGGAGGTCCTCTGATGTTTGGTGCGAACGTTCGACTCACGACTGCCCTGACGTTCCTGGTGCTGGCGGCGGCCGCCGCAGCGAGTGCAAGCGAGTACATCTGGTGGGAAGGGGAGGACGCCGTCCAGCACAACTTCAACAACACGGCCTTCTCGCCGAGCTGGCTCGACACCCCGCAAGAGCTCTCCGGGGGGAACTGGCTCCACACCGGGGGCGAACGCACGGGGCCGGAGGTCTTTGCCCGCTGGCGCGTCCTGGTGCCCGAGGACGGCACATACCAGTTCTACGCGCGCAAGTTCTGGCATCACGGCCCGTTCCGTTGGCGCTTCGACCAGAGGGAGTGGCACACGGTCGAGCGCGTGGGCCTGCTGGATTCGGTTGAGCTGCGGCTTCACATCGTGGCCAACTGGGTCAGCCTCGGCACGGTGGAACTGGACGCGGGCAGCCATGACTTCGAGGTGCGCCTGCTGGTGGGGCCCGGTCAGAGCACAGCGGCGGCCTTCGACTGCTTCCTGCTGAGCAGGACGCCCTTCAGCCCGCGCGGGCGGCTCAAGCCCGGCCAGAAGACCGGCAAGGCCATGCCCGGCTACTGGGCCTTCGAGCCCGATCCCGATCCGTTCGGGGACTCGCCCATTGACCTGCGCCACCTGAACGACCGGCTCGCCGGCGACCGGGGTTTCCTCAGACGCGACGGCAACGACTTCGTCTTCGAGAACGACCCGACGCCCGTCCGTTTCTGGGCCGTCGGCGTCGGAGGCAATGTGGTTGACATGGACCATGCTTCCGTGGATTACCTGGCCCGCAAGCTGGCCAAAGGCGGGGTGAACATGGTCCGCATCCACTCGGCCCTCTACGACAGGAGCGCAGCCGACCCCGCCACGCCCGACGCCCGGTATCTGGACAACCTCCATTACCTGGTGCATGCCCTCAAGCAGCAGGGGATTTACTCCGACCTGTCGTTCTACTTCCCCCTCTGGTTCAACGTGAAGCCGGAGTGGGGCTTCCCGGGCTTCGACGAGATCGACAACAAGGTACCCTTCTCGCTGCTGTTCCACCACGAGCCCATGCAGCGCATCTACAAGTCCTGGGCGAAGGCCTTGACGAGAACGCCGAACCCCTACACCGGGCTTGCCCTTGCCGATGATCCCGCCGTGGCCATCTACGAGATCATCAACGAGGACAACTACTTCTTCTGGACGTTCACCCCTGGCCGCAATATCCCGTACGAATGCCTCGATGAGCTGGAGCGCCGGTTCGGCGAGTGGGCGGCCGCGAAGTACGGTTCGCTCGATGATGCGGCGGCAGCCTGGGGACACCCCGTCGAAGGCGATGACCTGCCCAACGGGCGGGCCGGCCTGATGGGCATGTGGAGCCTGACGCGCGGCGGCCTTGAAGCCCAGCCACAGGCCCGGACCCGGGCCGCCGACCAGGCGCACTTCATGACCGAAGACCTGCGCCGCTTCTACGAGCAGATGCACGCCTGGGCGAGGGCCGAACTGGGAGTCAAATGCGCCATCGCCGCCACGAACTGGACCACGGCCGATCCCGTCCTGCTGGGCGCGCTGGACAAGTACACCAACATGGCCTGCGACGTGATGGACCGGCACGGCTACTGGGGCCCGCCCCACGAGAGCGAGAGGGGCTACATGCTCAACGTCGGGGACCGCTACCGCGACCAGTGCTCCCTGCTCGTGCCCGAGGATGTCTCGATCGCTGAAATGCAGTACGACGGCCACCCGCACACGGTCTCCGAGTACGCGTTCCCGATGATCAACCGCTACCGGACCGACTCGGTGTTCCTCGGGGCCGTCTACGGCGCCCTCCAGGGCACCGATGGGCTGTTCTTCTTTGCCATTGACGGTCCGGACTGGCGGGGACAGCTCAGGAAGTTCCCACTGCTGACGCCGGCCGTTTTCGGCCACTTCCCGGCCGGGGCGCTCTGCTACCGGCGTGGCGACGTGGCGGAAGCGCCGACTGTGCTCAAGCAGGTGCTGAACCTGGCGGACCTGTACGCGCTCAAGGGCTCCGGCGCGGCCGAGCCCCAGAACATAGACGACCTGCGTGCCGCCGAAATCCCCGAGGGGGGACCCGCCGTCGGCCTGCCCGTCTCCAGCATAGACCCGCTGGCCTACTACGTTGGACGCGTGGCGCGGGCCTTCTCGGGCCAGAGCACCGAGACCGACCTGTCGCCCTACATAGACCGGGCTGCCAGGACCATCCGCAGCATCAATGGGCAGGCGTTCTGGGACTACGGCGTCGGCTACGCAACGGTCAACACGCCGCGCACGCAGGGCGCCGCCGGCCTGCTGGCCAGGGCGGGCAGGATCGAGCTGGACGACGTGACCATCGAGAGCGG
>JAUVVP010000473.1 GCA_030604585.1 Planctomycetota bacterium
CATTGACAAAGCGCCGCAGCTCCACTGCAAAGGATATGGAGAGAACCCGCCGCCGACGGGGGCAGAACGAAGCGTCAGGCGGCGGCCCGGCGGATGGGGGTGATGTCCGGGCGTAGCGGCGCACGGACGCCGTCCGTGTGCCCAAGACGGGGGGAATCCGGACAAGCGTCCGCACGGGGGCTGTCCGTGTGTGCCAACCTGCTGCGGGGGCATGCGTAACGACCTTGAGCCGCCGGTCGCCGCGGCGGCCGCGTCGTCTGAATGAGGGGACGACCTGCGATGCCGGACCTCGTCAATCCGTTCAGTGGAGTCGTGCCGGGACGCAAGATGGCCGACGCCGAACTTGCCGGGGCCCTCAGGTTGGACCTGGCGGCCGAGGAGGAGGCGGTCCGAAGGGGCTCGCGGCCCCAGGGCGGTTGATAAAGCGGAGCACACCGCGTAGGATTCCGCTGGAATGGCCGGCGTGGGGCCGGCCGTCGGGTGGAAGCCGAACGCCGCTCGCGGGCAGCGCGCTGCCGCTGCTCGGCAAATGGTCCTGCCTGGAGGAGAGCGACACCGATGGGGTTGACGACGCGCGAGTTGATGCTCAACGCATTCGAGGCGGGCACGATGATCCCGGCCTTCAACATACCCTATCTGCCCATGATGGAGCCCGTCGTGCGGGCACTGGGCGACACCAGGGCCTTCGGTCTCATACAGGCGGCCCGGCCCGACTGGGAGAAGTTCGACGCCGAGGGTCTGGGCCCGGTGCGCGACGAATACGAGAAGGTCAAGGACGAGCGTTTCACGCGCCTTCACCTCGACCACGTGCCGGTGATTGACGAGGACGGCTTGCGCGTGGACTACGCCGCCATCATTGCGGAGGCGCTCCGGCTCGGATATGAGTCGGTGATGGTGGACGGCTCGCGCCTGCCGCTGGAGGGCAACATCGCCGCCACGGCCGAGGTGGTGCAGATGGCCCATGCCGAGGGGGTTCCGGTCGAGGCGGAGCTTGGGGCCGTGCTGGGCCACGAGGCCGGCCCGCTGCCGCCCTACGAGGAGCTGTTCGCCTCCGGCAAGGGCTTTACCGACCCCGACGATGCAAAGCAGTTCGTGGCGGAGACGGGGGTTGACTGGCTGTCGGTCGCCATCGGCAACATCCACGGCGCCATCTCCGGCGCCGCGAAGTCGCAGAAGAAGGTGGCCGCCCGCCTGAACATCGATCACCTCGATCGCATCCGCCGGGCCACGTCTGTGCCCCTCGTGCTGCACGGCGGCTCGGGCATCCGGAAGAACTCCGTGCTGGAAGCCATCCGGCACGGCATCGCCAAGATCAACATCGGGACGGCCATCCGCCAGGCCTACGAGGGCGCTCGCGCCGAGTCCGTCCAGGCCGCGCAGGACGAGGTATACCGGACCTGCGTCGGACTCATAACTGACGAACTGGAGGTCGCCGGTTCGGCGGACGCGCTCAACCCCCAGGGAGCGTAACCGCCGAGCCGGGCCGTCAATCGTGCATTCTCGCCCGATCGGACGAAAGGGCGCAGAAGGGAGACCGGACATGGCTGTCGAGAAGACGACGTTCGCGCTGTTCTTCGGAAACCGGGGTTTCTTCCCGGCCTCGCACCAGGCCGTCGCCCGCAAGGAGATGGCCTCCGTGCTGGAGAAACTGGGCCACAAGACGATCACCCTCGAGCGGAGGGCCACCAGATACGGGGCGGTGGAGACCCCGGCGGAGGGCGAGGTCTATGCCGACTTCCTCCGCCGGAACCGGGGCACCTACGGCGGGGTGATCCTCTGCCTGCCGAACTTCGGCGATGAGACCGGCGCCGTCGCAGCCCTGAAGGATGCAGGGGTGCCGATCCTCATCCAGGCCTACCCGGACGAGCTGGACAAGATGGCCCCCGAAGTGCGCCGGGACGCCTTCTGCGGCAAGTTCTCCATCATGGACGTCTTCTGCCAGCACGGGGTGCGCTTCACGGCCCTCAAGCCACATACGGTCCGTCCGAGCAGCCCGGCCTTTGCCGAGAACATAGACCACTTCGACCGCCTCTGCCGGGTGGTCGGGCACATGAAGGACCTCGTGGTCGGTGCCATCGGCGCTCGGACTACGGCGTTCAAGACGGTGCGCATTGATGAGCTGGCCTTGCAGCGCCACGGCATCACAATGGAGACGCTGGACCTCTCCGACGTCTTCAACCGCATGGAACAGCTCAGCAACACCGACAGGAAGGTCCAGCGCAAGGCGGCGCGGCTGAAGAGATACGCCTCCTGGAAAGGCGTCCCCGCCGCTGCCTTCAACAAGCTGACGCGGCTCGGCGTGGTGTTGGACGAGATCGTGAAGGAGTACGGCCTCCGCGCGCTGGCGACACGATGCTGGTTGGAGATGCAGCAGCAACTGGGCATCTCGCCGTGCGTGCTTCTAAGCGAGATGAACAACCGCGGGCTGCCGAACGCCTGTGAGGTTGATGTCGGCAACGCCGTCACGATGTACGCTCTGAGCCGGGCCGGCAGCGGCGTGAGCGCCTGCCTGGACTGGAACAACAACTACGGCGATGAAGACGACAAGTGCATCCTCTTCCACTGCGGACCCGTCCCGCAGCGCATGATGACGGGCAAGGGCCAGGTGGCCGACCATGCCATCCTCGCCAATGCCGTCGGCAAGGGGTGCGGGTGGGGGTGCAACGTCGGCCGCATCAAGCCGCAGCCTTTCACGTTCGGCAGC
>JAUVVP010000440.1 GCA_030604585.1 Planctomycetota bacterium
CGACCTCTCGGCCGAAAGCGGCTACAACGCCATCACCAGGGATCCTGAGTTCGGCTGCCAGTTCCTGGAGGAGTTCCAGGACCGGTTGTACTTCGGCACCGATATCGCGAACGTCTCCCAGGAGCTCCCCATCGTGGGCTACTTCCGGAACCTGGGGCAGGAGGGACGTATCTCCGGGTCTGCCTACGAGAAGATCGCCTGGCGCAACGCGGTGGCGCTGCTGGGCCTGTGACCGGCGGGGGCAGACTCAGGCGAATCCCCGTATGGGCGGCTTGAGACAAAGGAGACGAGCATGGAGTTGAGAGAGAAGCTCTGGCTCTGGGGGCAGGATGCCGGCACGCATCACGCCTACCACAACAACGAATGGCGGCTCCCGGGCGTCAACCGCATGGGGCCGGCCGAGGGGTCCCGGCACTTCGGCATCCCCAACTGCTGCCGGGTCGTCATGTCCGGCAAACCGCTGCCTCCGTTCGACAGCGAATCGGAGAAGCTGAAGGACCTGGATCGGGTGGTGTGGTCGGTCGTGGGCGACGGCAGTTCCACGCGGAACAACGACGGGGCGACCGACCTTGAGGAAGTCATCCGCCAGGCCCGTCTGTTCCCGAACGTCTGCGGCGGCATCCTCGACGACTTCTTCGTCGACAACGCTTCGCCACGTCTCTCGCTGGAGCAACTGAAGGAGACGAAGCGGCGGCTAAGCGGCAACCGGCCGCGTCCGCTGGACCTCTGGGTGGTCTACTATGCCAGGCAACTGGCCCAGGATTACCGGGCCTATCTGGACGTCTGCGACGTGATCACCCTGTGGACCTGGGAAGGCGCCAATCTGCCGAACATAGACAGGAACGTCGCCGAGCTCTGCCGCATCACCCCGGGCAAGCGCCGCCTGGCCGGGTGCTACCTCTGGAACTACGGCGAGCGCAAGCCGATGACCACCGCCCAGATGGAACTGCAATGCTCCAAGTACCGCGAATGGGTCAGGAAGGGCGACCTGGACGGCGTCATATTCGCCTCCAACACGCTGGCGGACATCGGCATCGAAGCAGCGGAATGGCTCAGAACCTGGATCCGCCAGGTGGGCAGCGAGGAGGTCTGAGTCTCGATCGGGACGCTTGACGTTGAGGGCTGCGGCACGGCTGCGGCAAGAGCGGCGCCCTCTGCCGGCGCGGGGCAGCGCGGGGCGGAGCGGCATGCTGACTGAGGAGGCATCGACCGGCTATGGCCAAGAGCAGGCGGAAGGCCGAGGTGGAGCGCGACCGCGCGCGCAGGATGAACTGGTGGCGCCGTGCGCGATTCGGGATGTTCGTTCACTGGGGGCTCTACTCCCAGCTCGAGCGCGGCGAGTGGGTGATGCACAGGGAGGGCATTCCCCCGCACGAGTACGGGAAGCTGGCGAGCACATGGCAGCCCAGACCGGACGCGGCGCGCGACTGGGCGCGGCTGGCGAAGGCGGCCGGCATGAAGTACATGGTGCTGACAACGAAGCACCATGACGGCTTCTGCCTCTGGGACACGCAGCAGACGGACTACAACGCCGCCAGAAGCGGACCCGGGCGGGACCTGGTGCGGGAGTACGTCGAGGCCTGCCGGCGATGCGGCCTCAAGGTCGGGTTCTACTACTCGCTGATGGACTGGCACCATCCGGATGGCTGGCGCTGCGCCCGGAGCGAGAGTGCGAGGCGCCGCTTCGTCGACTTCACGCATGGCTGCGTGCGGGAGCTTTGCTCCAACTACGGGAAGCTGGACGTGCTCTGGTATGACGTGCCCGCTCCGCTGGACACGGCGGCCCTGTGGGAGAGCGAGAAGATGAACCGGATGGTGCGCAGGCTCCAGCCGGACGTCATCATCAACGACCGTTCGCGAATGCCTCAGGACTTCGGAACGCCTGAAGAGAGCATCAGGGCGGCAGCGGGGGGGCGGGCCTGGGAGGCATGCGTGACGTACAACGGCGCCGGCGTCTGGGGCTACCAGCCTGCGCCGCCGGAGGACTGGTGCTCCGTGCGAGCGGTGCTGGGGATGCTGCGGAAGGCCACGGCGGGCGGGGGCAACCTGCTGCTGAACATCGGGCCCAGGGCGGACGGCTCGGTGCCCGAAGAGGCAGCCCAGCGGCTCCTGGCGGTAGGGAAGTGGCTCAGGAAGAACGGCGAGGCCGTCTATGGCGACGTGACGCAGGCGGACTGGTGGACCACCGCAATGCACTCGGGCGCCTGGACCCAGAAGGGCCGCACGGCCGACTTCTGGTGCACAGCCTGGCCCGGACGCGAGCTGGCCATCGGGAAGGTCCACGGCACGGTCGAGCGCGCCTCGCTCCTCCCGACGGGACGCACGGTCGAGTTCGAACAGACACGCGAGCGCCTGGTACTGAGGAACCTGCCCGCGCGATGCCCGGACCGGACGGCGGGCGTGGCGGTCATCAAGCTGGAAGGCAAGTCCAAGCTGAGCCAGCGCATGGGCGTTGGATGGACGCTGGCCTGAGACGCGCCCTGCGCCACGGGGTCTTACCGTTGCCGACCACATACGGATCGGTCCGGCGGCCCGCGCTCCTGGGCTGTTCCCTTGCAGAGCGTGCGAAACCGCCTAGACTGACCGCATGGATCGAGTCCCCGGAGAGACACGAAAGGGCGGAGGTACCGAATGGCCATTCTCGATGAGGGCATCTTGACCGCCGACCCCGGCAACGTCGAACTGGTCAACCCCGTCGGCCGGCGGCGCATCACCCACGTCATCCACGACGTGGACGGCACCCACAGCCTCATCCGCCAGTGGCTGCCGGTCATGAGCCTGCTCATCAACTGGGCGATGACCTGCGGCCTGGAGGACGACTTCGACTCGGCGGAGAATGCTGCCGCCCTCGTTGAACGCGTCGGCCGGGAGCCGCTGCCGGAGACGGACGAGTTCTGCATCGAGACCGC
>JAUVVP010000346.1 GCA_030604585.1 Planctomycetota bacterium
GCGATAAGGCCATCTGCGCATCGGGTGGGAAGTTCGGCGAGCGCTGGACCGAACTCGCGAAGGCATACGGCTGCGGTGTGGTCGAGATCGAAGTGGAATGGGTGAAGTCGCTCGCGGTCGAGCAGGCCGAAGCCGCCCTGGACGAGCACCCAGACGCACGCGCCCTCTACATTACCCAGTCCGAGACTTCCACCGGAGCGCTGACGGACGTCGAAGCGATCGCGCGGCTCACCCGCCGGCGCCCGACCCTACTGGTCGTGGACGCCATCACCGGCATCGGCGTCCACCCGTTCAAGATGGACGAATGGGGCGTGGACATCGCCGTGAGCGGCTCGCAGAAGGGCTGCATGACCCCGCCGGGGCTTGCGTTCATCGCCGTTTCGCCCAGGGCGTGGCCGGCCGTCGAGGCGTGCAGGTCGCCGCGCTATTACCTGGACCTGAGGGCCATGAAGAAGAACTGGGAGAAGACCACAACGCCGTTCACGGCGGCCGTCTCGCTGATCCGGGGGCTGCACAAGGGCCTCGAGATGATCCTGGCGGAGGGGCTCGATGCGGTGCACGCCCGCCACGCCAGGATGGCCGACGCCGCGCGGGCCGCCGTCGCTGCCATTGGCCTTAAGCTGGTGGCGGAGAACCCCGCCAACGGTGTCACGGCGGTCTGGGGCCCGGAGGGACTGGACACCGGGGAGCTGATCAACCTGATGCGCGATAAGTACGGCGTGACAATGGCCGGCGGCCAGGGCAAGCTGAAGGGCAGGGCCTTCCGCATCGGCCACATGGGCTACGTCAGCGAGGAAGACATACTCGTGGCCATCGGCACCCTTGAGAAGGCGCTGGCGGAACTCGGCCACGAGTTCGAGAAGGGAGCCGCGCTGAAGGCGGCGCAGGAGGCCCTGGGCTGAGGCGCCCGGATCACTCCTCCGACGGCAGCATCTCGAGCGACAGGTCCAGTGCATCCGCCGAGTGCGTCAGGGCGCCGATGGAGATGATGTCGGCGCCCGCCTCGGCGTAGGCCCGAACGCTGTCGAAGTTGACCCCACCGCTCACTTCGAGTTGTGGCCGGGAGCCGCCGCACGTCTGCCGCGCTATCTCGACCGCCTTGCGCACCTGCTCGGGCGCCATATTGTCGAGCATGATCACGTCGGCGGTTGCCGCCAGGGCTTGCTCGAGCTGCTCCAGACTCTCCACTTCCACCTCGACCCGCAGTCCGGGACAGGCCGCTCGGGCCCGGCTGACCGCCTGCCGGAGGGCGTCGCCCTTCTCTCCAGCGCCGGTTGCCCCCGCCATGAGGGCCAGGTGGTTGTCCTTGATCAGCACCATGTCGGCCAGGCTCATGCGATGGTTGACGCCCCCGCCGCAGCGGACGGCGTACTTCTGCAACTGCCGCCAGCCGGGCGTCGTCTTGCGGGTGTCGTATATGCGCGCGCCCGTGCCCTTGACCTTCTCGACGAAACGGGCCGTCAGAGTGGCGACGCCGCTGAGCTGCTGCAGGAAGTTGAGCATCGTCCGCTCAACGCTCAGGATGGACGCGGCAGGCCCCCGCAGGCGGGCCACCACCGTGCCCGGGCTGACGCGGTCGCCATCCTGCGTGCATTGCTCGAACTCGATGCGCCCGTCGAACCGAGCGGCCACGCGCTCTGCCAGCGGGAGCCCGCAGATGACGCCGGCGGCGCCCGCGCGCACCTCGGCTTCAGCCCGCCGGTCCTCAGCCACCAGGCAGAGCGTCGTCACGTCGCGCCGGGCGGCGTCCTCCTCCAGGGCCACGTCTATCAGCCAGTCGAACTCTTCCCATTCCATGGCACATCCCCGCAAACGCTGCGCCCGATTGTAGCAAAGCTGCGCTTGCGCTGCATGCCGGGAAAGCGGAAACAGCCGTGGCGGGAGGCCGCGATGCAGGTCGAGCCCGGCGCCCTCTTCGAGGACAACTACTTCGACATGGCTCCGGGACAGAGGCGCACCGTCGCGGTCATCGATCCGGCAGGAGGAAGCCGACTGACGGTCCGGGCCTGCAACAGTGACCCCGTTGCGGCGCAACTGTGACGCAGGCCTGCGTTCAGCGGGCGCTGCGCGTGAGGGGCCGGAATGCGGCGGGGACCAGCAGCCGGACGGCGGCAGCCTCGAGCACAACCTCGGCGGGCAGGAAGCCCGCCGCCTCGCCGTCCACCTGGTAGGGAACCCGATACCCGGGCGCGCTGACGGCCACCCGCTTGCCCCGCACGTAATGGACCTGCCGGCTCAGGTGGACGGACCGGAAGAAGCAGCGGACGGTCAGGTTGATGGTGTCCGCCAGGTTCTGCCGCCGCACGCACATCACGTCCAGCAGGCCGTCGTCCGGCGCCGCGGCGGGCGTCATCTCGAGCGGGCCGCCGTAGCTGTGGGTGTTCCCCACGGACACCTGGTCGGCCGCGCAGGCGACCGGCCAGCCGTCCACCTCGACGGCTATCTCCCACCGAGGCGGCCGAAGCAGCATGCGCATCACGTGCGGAACGTAGTGCCACTGCGTCATGCCGCGGCCGCGGCGCTCGTGCACCTTCCTGACGACCCACGCGTCCACGCCCGCGCCGAAGACGCAGATAAACCGCCTGCCGTTGCACACGCCCACGTCCCGCCTCACCACCCGGCCGTCGAGCAACTGCCTGACCGCCGCCGGCGGCCGGCGCGACATGCCGATCGCCTTGGCCAGGACGTTACCCGTGCCCGCCGGTATTACGGCCAGCGTGCTGCGTTCCAGGTCGGCGCCGTTCAGCACTTCGTTGACTGTGCCGTCGCCGCCGAAGGCGATCACGAGGGCATTGTCGTGCTGGTAGCGCCTCGCCGCGTCCCGGCCCTCGCCGGCGCGCCGCGTGAGCACCTGGTCAACCGCGCATCCCGCCTGCCGGAGGGCGGCGGCCACCCGGTCAAGCCACCGGGCTGCCTTCCCGCCGCCGCTGTGGGGGTTGGCGATCAGGAGCACTCTGTCGAACTGATGCGGGTTCACGCTCGCGCCCCCCCGGAGTCGGTGCAGAGCCGGCTGTTGCGGGCGCCCGAATCATAGCATAAGCAGCCGCCAGCGGACAACCTGTGAGCGCGGCCGGCGCCCTTGACGCGCGGGACGGGCCGGTGGTAGTGTTTAGGGCACGGTCGAAGTGGCGCACGGGCGGATAGCTCAATCGGCCAGAGCGCTTGCCTTACAAGCAAGAGGTTCGGGGTTCAAGTCCCCGTCTGCCCACCATTCCCTCCTGGACGCTCGCGCCCTTCGCCCGAGGCCGGTCCGCAGATGGCCGACCGCGCTGCGGGACTCCGTCGTCGCCTGGCCACCGGACCGTGTACGGGACGTGAGCACGGTCGGGCCTCAGCCCACCAGAGAGCACGGCGAGCCGCCCGGATAGCCGTGACCGGAGCCAAGCTCCACGGTGACGCTGGTGAGCCAGTAGGCTTCGGCCCGGTCTCGCACGTGCTGGGGCGACGCCTCGAGGGCTTCCCGAACTGCGATGAGACCAGTTTGTGGGGGTCAGCACACGGAAGGGCCGAGAATCAGCCTTGACAACAGCAGGTCGTGGCGTATAATCGCCGCGCCGAGCGCTTCCGCCTGCGTCGGCCCCCTGGCGCCGCAGGTGGGGCCGCTTTCGTGACCGTCGGCAGCCTTGTCCGCCAGCACTGTCGGAC
>JAUVVP010000178.1 GCA_030604585.1 Planctomycetota bacterium
CCGGCGGCGTTCAGCGAGCAAGTGCGTCGCGTTGTGGAGGCCCACGCTTCCGTCGCTGAGGCGATGGAGACGGGGGATATCGGGCAGGTCCGGGCCGCCTTCAACGCGTTGGGCGCGGCCGTGGACAGCGCGGATGGCACGCTGCTCTCGGGGCACCCCCGGATGCTCTGGAAAGAGCTGTCCATGCTGGTGAAGAACGACGCCGTCGAGGGCGGCGATGCCATGGACCTGAAGGTGGCCCGCCGTGTCGCCTCGGTCCTGGACGACCACATGAGGCGCGTCCGGGCACAGTTTGGCGCAGTCCACGAGCACGCGGACGCGCCCCTGGCGGAGCCCGTTGAGGTGGCCGAGGCGTTTCGGGACCAGATCGGCGAAGTCTTCGAGGGCTACCTGGCCCTTCAGACGGCCCTGGCGGAGGACGACTGGGACGGTGCCCTGGCGGCAGCCGCGACCATGCGCGATGCCCTCGACGCCGTGGACATGGGCCTGACCCGCGGCGATGCGCACATGGCCTGGATGGAGTCCTTCTCGGGGCTTCAGACCGCCCTGGACGAGATGGGCGAGGCCGCCGACATGGGAGCCCTCCGTGCCGGGTTCTCCGGCCTCTCAGACGAGCTGGCGGCGGTCATCCGGCGGTTCGGCATCGCCCCGGCCCGTCCCGTCTACCGGCTGCGCTGCCCGATGGCGTTCGACGGCCGCGGGGCCTGGTGGCTCCAGGCGGACAGGGAAACGCGCAACCCGTACTTCGGTACCGCAATGCCCAAGTGCGGCGACGTCGTCGAGACCATCTCCGCTGAGGCACCTGACGCCGGCGGAGGGCACGGGCATGAGTGAGGATGGACCGGTGCTCCCGGCCCCCGGTGGCAGGATGTCGCTGCTCGACAGGCTGATCCGCTTCTGCCTGGAGAATAAGCTCGTCGTCGCGCTGGTTGTGCTGTTTGCTGTCTTCTGGGGCGTGCGGGTCGCGCCGTTCGATTGGGACGTGCGGCTCGGCGGGTGGACGCTGCCTCGCGACCCCGTTCCGACCGATGCCATCCCCGACATCGGCGAGAACCAGCAGATCGTCTTCACCGAGTGGATGGGCCGCTCACCGCAGGACGTCGAGGACCAGATCACCTACCCGCTGACGGTTTCCCTGCTGGGCATCCCGGGCGTCAGGACCATCCGCAGCTTCTCGTTCTTCGGGTTCTCCTCGATCTACATCATCTTCGACGAGAAGGTGGACTTCTACTGGTCGCGCAGCCGTGTCATCGAGAAGCTGAACAGCCTGCCCGCGGGCTCCCTGCCGCAGGGGGTTCAGCCGGCGCTCGGCCCCGACTCCACGGCCCTGGGTCAGATATTCTGGTACACGCTGGAAGGGCGGGACCCGGACGGCAACCCGGCCGGCGGATGGGACCTCCACGAACTGAGGACCATCCAGGACTGGAACGTGCGCTATGCACTGCTGGCAGCCGAGGGCATCAGCGAGGTTGCCTCGGTCGGCGGCTTCGTGCAGGAGTACCAGATCGACGTGGACCCGGATGCCATGCGGGCCTACAACGTCAGGCTGGACGAAGTCTTCATGGCCGTGAAGATGTCCAATGTGGACGTCGGGGCCAGGACCATCGAGGTCAACAAGGTCGAGTATGTGATCCGGGGCCTCGGCTTCATCGAGCAGGTCTCGGACATCGAGCAGTCCGTCATCAAAGTCAATGAGAACGTTCCCATCTACATCAAAGACATCGCCAAGGTCTCGCTGGGTCCGGCGCTGCGCAGGGGTGCGCTGGACAAGGAGGGCGCCGAGGCGGTCGGCGCCGTCGTCGTGGTCCGCTACGGATACAACCCCCTGCAGGCCATCAAGAACGTCAAGGAGAAGATCGCCGAGATCGCCCCCGGCTTGCGGACCAAGGCGGTCATAGATTGGAGGAAGACCGGCCGGGCCGCCGTCGAAGGGTTCGCTCAAGCGCGCGGCTTCGCGGCGTTCAGCAGCTCCGACCTCAACCACGACGCCTGGCTGGAGTGGCTGCGCTCCGCGCCTCGCGAGCAATGGCCGGACTGGATAACCACCAGCCAGGCCACCGTCGTGCCCTTCTACGACCGCACGGGCCTCATCTACGAGACTCTGGGCACGCTGAAGACGGCCCTGACCGAGGAGATCCTGGTCACCATCATCGTCGTCGTAGTCTCGGTGCTGCACCTGCGCAGCTCGATCCTCATCAGCGGCGCGCTGCCGCTGGCCGTGCTGATGTGCTTCATTGCGATGAAGCTCTTCGGCGTGGACGCCAACATCGTGGCCCTCTCAGGGATCGCCATCGCCATCGGCACGATTGTGGACATGAGCATCATCGTTTGCGAGAACATACTGAAGCACCTCGACGAAGCCCCTCCGGAGGAGAACCGCCTGGACGTCATCTACCGGGCCGCCAGCGAGGTTGGCGGCGCGGTGGTTACGGCCGTCTCCACGACGGTCGTCAGCTTCCTGCCGGTCTTCACGATGACCGGCGCGGAAGGGAAGCTCTTCAAACCCCTGGCCTTCACCAAGACGTTCGCCCTGATTGCGTCGGTGGTTGCCGCGCTGGCCATCGTCCCGCCGGCTGCCCACATCCTCTTCGCCGGCAGGCTCAACTCGGCAAGGCTGAAGCGCGTCTTCCTTGGCTTGCTCGTGGTGGCCGGCCTGGGGCTCGGCATCGGGCTGGGGTGGTGGCTGGCGGGCCTGGTCCTGACAGTGTTGGGGGTCTATTACCTGTCGGCCGATTATCTGCCCGCCGGGTTGCGGAAGGTGGGTCCCTGGATTGCCAGCGGCGCGGTCGTCCTGATAGTCGGATACGTGTTGACGCGGCACTGGCTGCCGCTCGGGCCGGCGAAGGGCCTGGCGCGCAATCTCGCGTTTGTGACGCTGCTCATCGGAGGACTGCTGGCGTTCTTCACCGCGTTCAGGTACGTCTACGGCCCGATACTGCGGTTCTGCCTTGCACACAAGGTGATGTTTCTGGTCGTCCCCGCGGCACTGGTCGTCTTTGGGGGCTACGTCTGGCTGGGGCCGCGCTCCGTTCTCGGACCCCCGGCGAAGGAAGGCTTTGTCGAGGCGGCCGACCTCGCCGTTGATGACGACTTCTCAAAGCTCCGGGAGGCCGGCCTCATCGTGGAGTCGGAGGACAGGACGGGCGAATACGTCTGGTCGCCGACGGGCGGGTCCATCCGGGGCTTTCTTGCGGATGCCGCCCAAGCGGGAATCGCGGACATTACTCAGGTGCTCGACCTGTGGCTGAAGACCCAGCCGCTGAAGGGGCTGGCCACGCTGGAGTGGAAGTATGCCGACAGGCCCGATGAGATAGGCATCTCGCAGATGAGCCCGGCCGTGAAGGTCAGGTGGACCGTGGCGAAGGACTGGAACGGGCGGGGCAAGGAGTTCATGCCCCCGCTGGACGAGGGTTCCTTCCTCTACATGCCCACCACCATGGCGCACGCTTCGATCGGGGAGGCGCTCGACATCCTCCAGATGCAGGACAGGGCCTTCCGGGCCATCCCGGAGATCGAGTCAGTGGTAGGCAAGATCGGGCGGGCGGAGACGCCACTCGATCCCGCGCCTATCTCGATGGTCGAGACCGTCATCAACTACAAACCCGAGTACATCACCGACAAAGGCGGTCGCCGCGTGCGGTTTCGCTACGACAGGGAGCGGGGCGAGTTCGCAAGGGACGAGTATGGCGAGCTTATCGAAGACCCGAAGGGCCGTCCCTTCCGGCAATGGCGCGACCACATCAAGACGCCGGAGCACATCTGGAAGGAGATCCAGAAGGCAGGCGAGATCCCGGGCACCACGGGCGCCCCGATCCTGCAGCCGATCGCAGCGCGCATCGTCATGCTCCAGAGCGGCATGCGCGCGCCGATGGGTGTGAAGGTGAGGGGACCGGACCTGCCGACCATCGAGCGGGTGGGCCTGGAGATCGAGCGATTGCTCAAAGAAGTGCCCAGCGTCAGGGCGCCGGCCGTCATTGCCGACCGGATCGTCGGGAAGCCGTACCTGGAGATCGACATCGACCGCGAGGCGATTGCCCGCTACGGCATCCCGGTGCGGCGGGTTCAGGACGTCATCGAGGTGGCGATCGGGGGCAACCGGATCACTACCACGGTTGAGGGACGCGAACGCTTCCCGGTGCGCGTGCGCTACATGCGGGAGCTGCGCGACCAGATCGAGACTCTGGGGAGGATCCTCGTGCCCACGGCCCAGGGCGCGCAGATACCGCTGTTCCAACTGACGGAGATCCGCTACGTCCGCGGCCCGCAGGCCATCAAGAGCGAGGATACCTTCAAGGTGGGCTACGTGCTGTTCGACATGAAGCCCGGCCACGCCGAGGTGGACGTGGTCGAGGAATGCGACCGCTACCTGTATCAGAAGATCGCCAGCGGCGAGTTCACTCTGCCCGCTGGGGTCAGCTACTGGTTCGCCGGCAGTTACGAGACCCAGCTCCGCGCCCGGGACACGCTTGTGGTCGTGCTGCCGGTGGCCATGTTCATCATCTTCCTGATCCTCTACTTCCAGTTCAAGTCCGTGCCGACGACTTTCCTGGTCTTCAGCGGGATCGTCATCGCCTGGGCCGGCGGATTCATGTTGATCTGGCTGTACGCCCAGCCGTGGTTCCTTGACTTCACCGTGTTCGGCACGCACATGCGGGAGCTGTTCCAGGTCCATCAGATCAACATGAGCGTGGCCATCTGGGTGGGGTTCCTGGCCCTGTTCGGCATTGCCAGCGACAATGGCGTGGTGCTGGCCACTTACCTCGATCAGAGCTTCGCAACGCGTGCGATCGAATCCGTACAGGACATCCGCGAGGCGACGGTCGCCGGAGCGGTGCGCCGCATACGGCCCTGCCTGATGACGTCCGCGACGACCATCCTGGCCCTGATCCCGATCCTTACCTCCACCGGACGCGGCTCCGATGTCATGGTCCCGATGGCGATACCGTCGTTCGGCGGGATGCTCGTCGTGCTGGTCTCGGTCTTTGTCGTGCCGGTGCTCTACTGCGCGGTCGAGGAACTCAAGTTCCTGGTGGGTGGTTGGGGAAGCGGGCCGGAAGGGGGCTAACGGGCTCCGATTGCGCGAGCGCCGACCGAGGTGCGGACATCCGGAGCTGAACATGTCCGACAACACTACATCGCGGCCATCGCGACCCGGCGCAAGACGCCGCAGTTTGAGTTTCCAACTGCTGTTCGGGCTCAACGGCGCGATGGTCCTCGTCGTGCTCGGCTTCCTGTTGTGGGACTACGCCAGCGAGTGGGAAGTCCACCTGAGCGAGAGGCGGGAAGCCCTTCAGGGGGAGGCCGAGAGCCTGTTGTCCGCAACGCGGCTCAGAGATGAGCCGGATGCCGTGCTGCAACGATACATTGACGACGTGTGCGCACGGATGCGAGAGACTTCTTCGCCCGGCCATTATATCGCGCTCGTGCTCGGGGATCGGGTGCTCCAGACTACTGCGCATCGTCGCGCGGCGCAGGGATCGGTGGCGGACATACAGGCGGCGGCCCGGCGCCCCGACGGCCTGGGCGAGAGCGCCGGC
>JAUVVP010000263.1 GCA_030604585.1 Planctomycetota bacterium
ACCCGCCGGGAGGAATGCCGCAGAAGGAGGACGGAATGGCCGCCACAAACGGAATGGCCGCCACAAGTGGATTGACCGTCCCGGCTGAGGTTCTTCTTTGCCCGCCCTGTCAAGGAGACGAGGATGCCATAACTCAGGCTCTGCCTGTTTAGCCGGGACGGCCAGTATACTTATACCAGCAACAGCCGCGATATACTAACAACAGCCGCGGTAGTATGGCGCGTTCCTGAACAGGGAGGCGGGAAATGTCAAGATATTGAGACATGAGAAGTGACGGGAAAAGACATCCGGGAGACTGGGGGCAGGCAGCCCGGCGGACGTGGTGGCACCGGGTGGGTTCGAACCACCGACATAGCGGTTATGAACCGCTCGCTCTACCCCTGAGCTACGGTGCCGCTCTGCAGGACATGATAGCGAAAATGCGGGCCAGGGACAAGAGGGAGAGAAAGAGCGCCGCGTCAGGAACTGCCCACCGCGGCGCGGGCTCGGCGGAAACGCTCGCACCAGACTGCGGCGGCCGCGAGGTCCGGCCAGGGCAGTGCCACACGATAGGCTCGTTCGTCGAGGGCGATCTGAAAGCTGTGGCGGAAGGCGGCCACCTTGGGCGGGAACTGAGTTGCTCTTGCGCGCCGGTCAATCGGGCGCATGACCATCCCCTGGTCATCGTAGGCGGAGAACCGCGTAGCCTCGCGCAGGCGCGCGTAGGCCGGGGCGAGTCGGGTAACCTCTCGCCACTCATGCACGGCGTCTTCAGTATCGCCGTTGAAGTAGCATACGAGGCCCAGGTTGCCATGCACGATGGGGTCATCGGGCCGCCACTCGAGGACCTGTTTGAGATGGTTGGCGGCCTCGTCCAGCATTTGGTTCTTGGCGTAGGCAAGGCCGAGGTCGTTGTGGCCTTCAGGCGATTTGGGCGCGAAGATGAGGACGCGCTCGTAGCACTCGATGGATTCGTTCAGCCGCTCGTCCTTGTAGTAGGCGAGGCCGAGGTTGGTGTGGGCGTCGGGATTCGCGGGTTCGAGTCTTGCCAGGGCGGCGAAGTGCTCAGTGGCGAGGGAGAGGTCGTCCATTTCCAGCGCAGCGTGGCCGGCCACGTCTCGTGCGGCGGGGAGGTGGAGATCGAGCGTGGTGGCATAGTGGGCCTGCTCGGCAGCAGCAGCGAGGTCTCCTTCCAGGTAGTAGGTCAGGGCCAGGTTTGAACGGACGACAGCGCTGCGGGGCATGAGATCGGCGGTCCGGCGGAACTGCTCGGCCGCCTCCACGAGGCGGCTCTGAAAGAGCCGGATGACGCCGATCACGTTGAAGACGTCCGGGAAGTCCGGATAGAGAGTGAGGAGTTCGTCTGCCTCTCTCTCGGCCTCGTCGAGCATGTCCGCCATGCAGTAGGCGATGGCGCAGTTGTAGCGTGCAAGAGCATGGCGGGGGCTGAGGCGTACGGCGGCCCGGAAATGATCCAACGCCTGGCGCGGACGCCCGCCCAGGTAGACGGCCACGCCGAGATTCAATATCACCTCTATGCTCTGGGGATTGATCTCGTAGGCTCTCTCCAGTTCGGTCACGGCTTGGTCCACGAGTTCCTTGCGCAGCATGATGGTGCCGGCGTTGTAGAGGACATAGAAGTCTCCGCGGCTCACCACGGCGGCTCTGCGCGCGGGTTCGAGTGCTCTCCTGCGGTTTCCGAGGCGGTGCCACGCGATGGCTCTCTGGATCAGCCCCCAGGCGTGGTCGGGGTCTACGCGGGCCAGGGCCGAGAAGTCCTCGATGGCGGCCCGAGGGCGGCCTTTCAGGGCGGCACAAAGGCCCCGGTTGTAACGAGCCGCGATGTGGCTGGGATTCCGGCGAAGGGCGCCTGTGAAGTAGCGCGAAGCTACTTCGAGGTCACCGCGGGACTGATGGATGACCCCGAGGTTGCACAGGACCTGGGGCGATCGACGGCCAGCCGCCAGTGCCAGCTCCAGCTCGGCAATGGCCTTGTCGACCTCGCCTTGGCGGGCCAGTGCGAGCGCGAGCGCGTTGCGCGCGGGGAGGTCCGTGGGGTCGAGTTCTGTGGCTGCTCGGAATGCCTCTCCTGCAGCGGCGAGCTGGCCCAAGCCCCAATAGGCAAGGCCCAGATTCCAAAGCAGGACAGCGGAATCGGACATTCGCGATCGGATTCGCTCGAACTCTTCCAGCGCGCGCGCCCGCCGTCCTGATGCGGCGAGCGCCACCGCGAAGTTGTGGTGGACGGTCGGGGACTCGCCAGCGGAATCAAGAAGCCGCTGCAGGACTTGCTCGACCTGCCCGCGCGCGCCTTGCAGCCAGAGAACACCGGCGAGGCGAAGGTTGGCGTCCTTATCTCCGGCGTCCGACTCTAGGGCTTCCTCGCAGCTGATCCGTATGCGAGAGAGTGTGCGCGCACTCACCCAGCCGAGAACACAGCACATCACGGCCGCCCACGCCTGGCGGAAGGTCCTGAGGGCCGGGCCCGGCAGCACGCCAAGGCCGCCACCGACGATAGCTCCGAAGAGCACACTCGAGAGATAGGAAGTCGCGGTGGCGGGCCCGGGGGAGCGAACGCGAACCAGAACAAGCCCAAGCACGGCCCCAAGGGCGAGACACAGGCCGAGCCACGCGTACCACCCGCCCCGGCCCTCTGTGTGGCGCGCCAGCACGCCGCCCTCGGGAGCACTTTCGAGCGGCGATCCGCAGGCCATGCAGCTTGCCTGCTGTGCTGGATTCGCCGCTCCGCACAGCCGACAGATCAAGCCGCTCCTCCCTCACGCCGGTACGCGGTTATGAGTCGGGTACCGACGGCGAAGACAGGATACCACAAACCCGCGATGGATAACAGCCCTCGGCCCGGTGATCGGGGGGCTCGGAATCCCGGCGTCCCAAGCAGGCGGGTGGGCTGGCGGGGACCGATGGACTGACTGCGCGGCCGATAGATGCGTCCCGGTCGAGTCACCTGGGTATCGGGCCCGCCCGTGGGCCCGCCGGCCCTGGGCCGGGGAAGGCGATTCTCGCGGCATGAGGGGTGTGCTATACTGGCGCGGCGGGCGGCCAGGGGTGCCGCACGACTTGGGTCTCGGGCGGAGAGGTAGCGTGTGGTTCCATGTGCTGGCCGGAGGGGCTGGCGTACTGCTCATCCTGTGGTACGCGCTGGCGATGGCGTGGTCATCCTCAGTTGCCAAGCACCGGCCCGAGCTGCACGGGGCGGTCGGCCGCACGCGGTATGGATGGAAGTGCCCCCGCTGCGGCCGCGTGCACGTACCTGCGTGCAAGGTCAACAAGTGTGGGGGGCCGCTGGTGTGGGTGCAGCGGGAGACGCGCATCAAGTGCACGCGGTGCTACCGGCATTTCGTTGCGCATCCTATGTTGTTCCGGCAGTTGCCACGGCGAAGGCCGATGTGGTGTCGGCAGTGTAACTGGATCGGAGTGGTAAGGGACTGGAAGGTCAGCTAGGGAGCGTCCTGGCCAGCGTTACCCAGGTGTATCTTGGTCGAAAGCCCAGCGCGCGGTGGTAGAGGTCCCAGGCCACCCGGTTGTCTTTCCACACGTGCAGATGGACCCCGTCGGCGCCGGCCTCCCTTGCCGCTTCAATGGCCTGGATCACGACTAGCTTGCCGAGGCCCTTTCCCCGCCAACGTGGGGCAACTTGGACGTTAGTGAGGCCGAAGAGCCGCCGCCCGTATTCCCGCGCGTACTCGGGCCAGGGGCCGAAGGCGGTGGCGGCAATCATCTCCAGGTCGAGCACCAGCTCAACCAAGGTACGGTCGGGGAAGAATCGTGAGGATAGCGCGCGCCGGCGGACCTGGAGACCCCACTGTCGGGCGCTCCGCCACAGCTCACCTGCCAGCGTATGCAGAGTCTCCAGGTGCTCGCCCTCTGCAAAGTCGATCTCCGGTGTTGCGTACTCGGCAACGGGAGCGAACCCCGCCTCCGCGGCGAGGTCGAGCAGGTCGCCGCGCTCGAGGCTGAGTCCGGGGAACTCGTATGCCCCCGCAACGCCGTTATAGAAAGGTTGGGCCCCGTAGACCCAGCTGGGCCCGAGCAGCACCTTGCGGGCACCCGCCTCGACGAGCCGGTCAACCGCGGCTGTCAGGAGGTCGCGCGCCAGCACGCGATCGGATGCCGCGGCAACCACGGCGTGAATCTGTCCTTCTCTGGGGTTAATTCTTCGCTCCGAGAGCTCAGCCCAGAGGTTCGTGCGCGGCCCGAAGTGAACGAAGCCCAGGATGCGGCTTCCCTGTGCCGCCACGAGCAGCGCGCCGGAGTCGAAGGACGGCTGGCCCACGGTCCTGCGAATCAGGTCTGTCTCATCGACGCGCACGAAGTTCGGCGTTCCGAGGAAAGTCTGGTTCCAAACCTCGGCAAGATCAGGCAGATCATCGCGTCGATAGGGCCGCAGCTTTGCCATGTGATGGAGATGGGTTCCCGCTCTTGGCACGCTCCACAGGCGCGATTCTCTGAACGGCAGGCTCTGTCCTGCGTGCGGATTCATCTTGACATAACCTATGCTACCTGGATACCATCCCTTGAGCAG
>JAUVVP010000245.1 GCA_030604585.1 Planctomycetota bacterium
CGTCGGCGCTCAGCGAGGACGGCGCCCCGGACTCGTCCCCTGCACCGGCCGCGTTGAGGGGCAACTCGACCTCGGCCCGGGCGCCGACGTCGTAGCCGAAGAGGCGGCTGGTCAACTGCACGTAGGCATTCGGAGGCTCCAGGGCCTCCAACAGCCCTGCGATCTCGGTCACGGCAAGGATGCGGCCGGTGACGCTCCAGGACCTCACAGAATCCGGCAGGGAAAGCGACAGCGCCTCGGCCAGTTCGCCGAAATCCGCCGCCAGGATGTTCTCGCCCTCCAGCGTCCAGCGCGGTTCGCTCTTCAACGACACGGACAGGGCGTCGCTTAGCAGGCCGGGCACCTGGAAGTCGAACTCGGCCAGCGGCATCGCCAGTCGGTCCAGGTCGAGCTCGGCGCGGAAGCCGCCGGCGAGCGGCAGCGGCTTCAGTTTGCCCAGCGGTCCCAGGTCAGCCGCCAGCGCGTCCACGGAAAAGGCCCCGGACAGCCGGGCGACGGCGCCGTCGTTGCGGGCCCACCCTGTCACCTCGAACCCTTCACGCAGAAGCACCCGCGCCTGCGGGACCTGCACCTCGACGCGTTCGGCCGCGGCACGCAGTGCGACCGCGCCTCGCAGGGGGCCTTCCAGCTTGCAGGCCGCCTCGGCCGAGATGCCCTCCACGCCGGCTGTGATGCCGCCCTCCATCTCGATGGCCAGTGCCACGTCCGTCGCTGTGGCGGCACGCACGCGAACGTCAAGCGGCAGCTCGAATTCCGCCAGGCGGAAGGGCTCGCGTTCCTCGACCTCCTCGGGCGGCAGGAGGTCCTCGAAGTTCCACCGGCCCTGCTCCTGCCGCAGGTCAACCCGCACCGCATTCACGCTCAGGGCGGTGATGTGCACGCCGCCGCCCAACAGGGCCGCCGGCAGCCAACGGCACTCGACCGTGCCGACGGTGAGGACGGGCGTGTCCGGACGCTCGCGCGGGGCGATGCTCAGCCCCTCGATCAGAAGCAGCCGCTTGTGCAGCGGGGCCAGGCGCAGCGTTTCAAGTCGGACGTGCGCGCCCTGAAGCGTGCCTGCCATCTGCCGGGCTACCAGGTCCTTGACCAGGCCGGTGTCCGTGATGAAGGGAAGCAGGTGAAGCAGGAGCAGGACGATGATGAGCGCGGATGCGCCGACCCTGAAACCCCACTTAAGCAGCTTCCTGCACAGGCGCCGCGCCTTGCGCCGGTCCTCGTCCCCCTGCGGCGACGGCTCGCCCGTATGCGGACGCTCAGTCAAGGGCATCACCCTGTCGTATTCGTGCCGGCCTGCCCCGTTCGCCCCGGGTCAGCCTTGCGCCGGCCCGAGGCCCGCTCCTCCCGACATACTATGAGCAAGAGCAGAAGCAAGAGCAAGCGCCGGGAGGAGCCCTGAGACTGGGTGCGAGAGCTTCGGCACAGATTGAGTCCCACGCCCCCGCCCCACCGCCCCTACACGGCCCCGTAGTCGAGCCTCAGTTGGAGCCCGTGAAGGTACTGCTTCAGTTCCCGCACCGTGGGGCGGTCGTGCTCCTTCGGACGGCAGCAGCGCAGCACCATGTCGGAGAGTTCCTGCGGGACCTGAGGATCGATCTGGGAGGGCGGCGGGATGTTCACCTGCTCGGTGGGCACGAAGCCGGCGGCCTGGTGCTCGCCTGGCATGATGGACGGGATGTTCTGCCCGGTCAGCACCCAGTAGAGGGCCGCCCCGAGGTTGAAGACGTCCGTCTTCTCGGTCAGCCGCCCGCCGGCCTGCTCGGGCGCAAGGTAACCGAAGGTGCCCTTGGCGGAACTCAGTTCCGAACCGATGGGCGCGGCGAACCCGAAGTCTATCAGCTTCACGTCCAGGTGCTCGCCCACCAGGATGTTCTGCGGCTTCAGGTCGGCGTGGATGTAGCCGGCCCTGTGGGCGTTCTCCAGGCCCAGGCAGACCTGGCGAAAGACCGTCAGCACCGCGTCCAGTTCGTAGTCGCGCTGCTCGGAGAGGGCCCGGCCCCGCAGGCGCTCCATCACCAGGTAGGCGGCCCGGACCTTGAAGAGCCGCTTCACCTTCCTGAACTCGACTGCCTGGACGGCGATGCCGATGCCGGAGGTCCTGCCCTCCTGGATGGCCGTCAGGACGCGGAACTCGTTCTCCAGGTGTCCGATAACGCGCAGGTCTTCTTCGTTGCGGACGGGGATGAACTTGGCGGCGAAAAGCTCTCCGTCGCTCTTGCGCTTGACCTCATATACCTCGCTGCGCGCCCCTATCCCAAGCCTCTTGCCGACCCAGTAGTCCTTGAGCACATCCTGGAGTCGCAACGTGCCGGACTTCGCCATGCCTCGCTCCCGTTAGCAGCCACCGGGGCCGCGCACCCCACCCAGCGCCTATCTTAGCGGCGCCCGCAGCCCTCTGCAACCTTGCGGGCCCACGGCACTCAATCGCCCAGCCACTCGGTCACTTCCTGCCAGGGCCTTCGCGGACGCGGGCCGGGGGCCTCGTCCGCATAACCGATCGACACCGCCGCGACCATCTGGTCCCCGCGGCCGAGCCACGCGCGCAGCTCCTCGTAGGCGTAGAAGACATCGCAGATCCAGAGCGTGCCCAGCCCCAACTCCTGCGCGGCCAGCAGCATGGTCTGGATGGCGCCGCCGATGGACTGCACGTGGACGACGTTCATGACGTTCTCGGGTGCATCGTCCACTGACTCGCCGTTGAAGACAAAGATGGTGACGGGCGCCTGTTCCATGCAGTTGGCCGTCCACTCGCTGCTGCCGGGGTCGCCGCCCGCTTCTTTGACCTTGGCGATGGCGTCCCGCATGATGCTCACCATCTCGTGGCGCTTCTCGCCTTCCACCACCACGAAGCGCCAGGGCTGCATGTTCTTGCCGGAAGGCGCCTGCACGGTGGCCGCCAGCACCTGCTCGATGAGTTCGCGCGGCACCGGCCTGTCCTGGAACCTGCGTATGCTCCGGCGGGCGGCAATCGCCTTCAGCGTGTTCATCATCCAGTCCTCCACTCAACAAAAGGAGATCGAACCGCTGCTACCTCGTGTTCGTACTCGTGCTCGTACTCGTGCTCGTACTCGTGCTCGTGCGCGTCGTCGCCACGCGAACCGTTGATAGGTGCTCCCGCCAGAGGCGGGCAAGCGTTGTTAGTGAACGACTGCGTGGCGAGGCTTACATTATCGCGCGGTCGGCTCGCACTGCAAACTGACGTTCGGGCAGGCCACTTTCCTTGACGGCGGCGGGCCGTGCGCTTAGAGTGTACGGCCACTGTCCGTTTCCTACTGTTCCTTCCGCTATCGTCCAGGGAGACTTCGCCACCGTGTATCTGCGACAAACAGGATTCTGTGCGGCATTGCTGTGTCTCCTCGCGGCTTTCGCCGGATGCGGCGTTCCGCGCGAGACGTTGCCCGCCCGCTCGGCCATCGAGCAACTGCTCATCTCCACTGCCGCCGACCGGGCCATTGCGCGCCTGCCGGGGGAGCCCCTGGCCGGCAAGACCGTCTCCGTTGACGATTCGAACCTCGAATGCCTCGACAAGCCCTACGTGACGCAGCGGATAAGGCAGGCGGTGCTCGAAAGCGGCGCCCGCCTGGCCGCGAGCCGTGAGGACGCCGAGGTCGTGCTGGAAGCGGCAAGCGGCATGCTGTCGGTCAACAAGCGCGACTACCTGTTCGGGCTGCCCTCGCTCTCCGTGCCCGTGCCGTTTGCGGGCGGGGCCTTCACCTTGCCGGAGGTGGCGCTCTTCAAAGTCGTCTCCTACCGCGGCCGGGCCAAGTTGGCCTTCAACGCCGTGGACACGACGACGAACGCCCTGCACCACACGATGCCCGTCTGCTATGGGAAGTCCCTGACAGCCTACTGGAAGCTCCTGGTCCTTTTCGGCCCCTACGAGTGGACCGACCTGCCCGAAGACGGGGAGTAGGCGCTCCCTCCTTGCAGATAGCCCGGCAGCCATAGCCGTCAGCGCCATGGCGTTCGTGTTGCCCTCCGTGGGTTTCCGAAGTATCCTTTACGTGCAGGGAACACGGCCCATGGTGTGGCGCTCGGGGGCGCAACATGAGAAGCTTGAGGGACCGGAAGGGGGACCTCGGCCGATGGCTTTGCATTGGGGCCGCCGCGCTGCTGGTGTGGACCCACGCAAGTTGCGCGGGCGGCCCGCTCCATCAGGCCGCAGGCAGCGGCGACCTCGCCAGGCTCAGGGTCCTGCTGGAGAAGAACCCCGAAGCGGTCAATGAGATGGGACGCTACCGGTGGCGTCCCTGGACATTCATGGGGTGGATGAACCGGCTGGAGCTGGTGGGCGACGGCACCATCGCGCCGGAGCCGCGTGGAACGGCCCTGCATTTCGCCGTTGCGCGCGGCGACACCGAGATGGCGGCGGTTCTGATCCCCAGGGGCGCCGATGTCAACGCCCGCCTTACGGACGATTCCACCGTGCTCTTCCTTGCGGTGGAGTTCGGCAACGACGATCTTGTGGAACTTCTTCTGTCCAACGGCGCGGAACCTGACATGCACTCGGCAGCCGCCCTGGGCGACGTGGCGGCAGTCACGAGATTGCTGGACACTGACCCGGACCTGATCCATGCCAGGCATACGGAACATACGCGTCGGACGCCGCTGCACTGGGCCGCAGCCCGCGGACACGAGGAAGTGGCGGAGTTGCTTCTGAGCCGCGGCGCGGACCCCAACGCCAAGGCCCGCCGGCACATTACGCCCCTCC